>JASLEW010000249.1 GCA_030150965.1 Thermoanaerobaculia bacterium
GGCACGCGCGTCCCCCTCGGCGCCGGTCACCAGGCCGCGGTGCCGCTCGCGCACCGTGGTGGCGAGGAACATCGCCAGCGCCCTGTAGAAGCGCGCGGCGAAGCCCAGGTCGGCGGCGAGCCGCGCCGCGAGCACCGGCCGGGCGATGGCGTAGACCGTCGAGTCCTCCAGCCCCGCCACCGTCGCCGAGGGCGGCCGGGCGTCGAGGAACGACATCTCGCCCACGATCTCGCCGGCGTTGAGGCGCGCGATCTCGCGCCCGCCCAGGGTCTCCAGGCGCACCGCCAGCCGTCCCTCGAGGACGATGTACACCGCCTCCGCCGGCACCCCTTGGCGGATCAGCACCTCGCCGCGCCCGAGCTGCCGGGCGCGGCCGTGCAGCAGCAGCCATTCGACGTCGTCGTCGTTGAGCTGGCCGAACAGGAAGAGGACTTTGCGCATGGTTATTCTCCGCCGCGGCGCCGCGGGCTCACCCGATCTGGCGCCGCGCCAGCTCCGCGAAGGCGCCGCCGCGCGCCAGCAGCTCGCGGTAGGTGCCGGACTCCACCACCCGCCCGGCGTCCACCACGTAGATGCGGTCGGCATTGACGATCGTGCTCAGGCGGTGGGCGATGACGATGCGGGTCGCCTTGAGCCCTTCGAGGCTGCGGCTGACCAGCTCCTGGGTGCGGTTGTCGAGCGCGCTGGTGGCCTCGTCGAACAGCAGGATGCGCGGGCGGTTGACGATGGCGCGGGCGATCAGCAGGCGCTGCCGCTGGCCGCCGGAGAAGGTCTCCGCCCCCTCGCTGACCATGGTGTGCATGCCCATCGGCATCGCCCGGATATCGTCCTCCAGGCCGGCCATCCGCGCCGCCTCCCAGGCGTCGTCGATCGTCAGGTTGGCGCCGCCGACGATGTTGGTGAAGATGTCGCCCGCCATCGGCCGGCTGTGCTGCATCACCACGCCGATCTGCCGGCGCACCGACTGGATGCCCAGCCCCGCCAGATCCTGGCCGTCGAAGTAGATCGAGCCCGCGGCCGGGCGCTCGAAGCCGAGCAGCAGGCGGAGGCTGGTGGACTTGCCCGACCCCGAGGCGCCGACCAGGGCGATGAACTCGCCGGCGGCGGCGTTGAACGACACGTCGTCGAGCACCAGCGGCCCCTGCTCGTCGTAGCGGAAGGAGACGTGGCTGAACTCCACGTCGCCGGCCAGCTCCCCGGCGTCCACCTGCTCGGCGTCCACCTCGGGGGCGGTCTCGAGGATCGGCGCCAGCCGCTCGTAGAGCGGCACGATGGTGAGCAGGCTCGACAGCAGCGCCACGGTCGAGAGCGCCGCCACCAGGAACTGGCCGAAGGCGGCGTTGAACGCCAGGAAGTCGCCCACCGGCAGCCCGGAGTCGGCCGACCAGCCGGCCATGGCGAAGATGGCGAGCGAGGTGAGCACGGTATAGGCGGCGCTGAACGCCGACTGCGCGTTGGCCATCCGGCGCGCCAGCACCGAGCGCTCGCGCTGCCCGGCGAAGCGCTCCGCCCAGCGGCTGAAGGCGCGCTCCTCGGCGCCGGCGACGCGCAGCTTGGTGACCCCCTGGATGAGGCCGAGCAGGAGGCTGGCGATCTTCCCCTGCACGGCGAGCAGCTGCCGCTGGTGGCGCAGCTGCAGCCAGGTGAGGGCCGCCGAGGCGGCGACCAGCACCAGCGTCAGGGCGGTCGCGGCGAGCGCCAGGCGCAGGCTGTAGTAGAAGAGCAGGACGAAGCTGAAGACCGAGAACACCGCGGTCAGGATCGAGGTGGTGACGTTGCCGGTCAAAAGCTCGCGGATGCGCTCGATCCCCAGCGACCGGTCGGCCAGGTCGCCCACCGTGAAGCGGCGGAAGAAGTCCACCGGCAGCGCGAGCAGCCGGTCCCACACCGCCGCCTGCACCGTGCCCTCGAGCTTGGCCGACAGGCGCAGCACGACGAAGCCGCGGGTGAGCTGGAAGGCGCTGGCCGCCAGGGCGCTCACCACCAGCACCAGGATGATCTGCCACAGGCCGGCGCGGTCGGCGTCGGGGATGACGTGGCCGAACACCTGGCCGCTGACGATCGGCACCAGCAGCGCCAGGAGGCCGCTCGCGAGCCCCATCAGCCCGAGCAGCCACAGGTCGCCGCGGCGCCCGTCGAGCGCCGCGCGCAGCAGGTCGGCGGCGCCCAGCGGCCGCTCCGGCAGCGGCTTGTAGAGCATGAACGCCTCGCCCGCGAGGCCCTCGGCGACGCCCGCGTCCACCGGCTGCCGCACCCCCTCCGCCGGGCTCACCAGGACGTAGCTCTCGCTCGACGCGGGGAGCAGGGCCACCGGCAGCGGCGGCCCCTTCCCCTCGGGCGGCAGGCGGAAGCCGACCAGCGGCCCGTTGTCGCGCCGCCACCACGGGTCGCGCAGGATCACCCGCCGGTAGCGCACCCGCGCCGCGGCGCAGAGGCCCGCCAGGTGCTCGCCGCGGCGCCGGCCCGAGTCCTCCACCGCGACGGCGGGGAAGGCCATCCCCTGCGCCGCGGCCACCAGCCGGCAGGCGGCGAGCAGC
>JASLEW010000417.1 GCA_030150965.1 Thermoanaerobaculia bacterium
GTCGCCACGCGGCCGTGGCGCGCCGCCGCCGCCGAGGCGGCGCTCATCGGCAAGCGCTGCACGCCGGCGGTCTTCGCCGCCGCCGCCGAGGCGGCGCTCGCCGGCGCGGTGCCGCGGCAGCACAACTCGTTCAAGGTCGAGCTTGCCCAACGCACCCTGGTGAGCGCGCTCACCCTGGCCTCGCGCAAGACGGCTTGACGGCGCGACGGAGGGCCGGAGCAGGCGGGCAGAGGCGAGCGGCAGCGGTCGGCGGCCAGCCGGCAACCGAGCGGAGCGGGCAGGAGAGGGAGCAGGCGATGCAACCGGCAGTGGGCGCACCCCTGGAGCGGGCGGACGGACGGCGCAAGGTCACCGGCACCGCCCAGTACGCCGCCGAGCACCAACCGTCGCCGCGCCTGGCGCACGCGGTGCTCGTGCAATCGACCATCGCCCGCGGCCAGATCGAGGCGATCGACACCGCCGCCGCCCGCCGGCTGCCGGGCGTGGTGGCGGTGCTCACCCATGAGAACGCGCCGCGGCTCGAGCTCGATCCGCAGGCGAAGCCCGCCCAGCAGACCGCCGGCCACCTCGGCGAGAACCTCCTGCCGCTCGCCGGGCGCACCATCCATTTCGCCGGCCAGAACGTGGCGATGGTGGTGGCCGAGTCGCTGGAGCAGGCGGCGCACGGCGCCTCGCTCATCCGCGTGCGCTACCGCGAGGAGGTGCCGCGGCTCGACCTGGCGGCGGCGGCGGCCTCGGCCACGCTGCCGGAAAAGGGGCTGGGACGACCGGCGCAGCATCACCGCGGCGACGCCGCGGCGGCGCTCGCGGCGCCGGACGCGGTCAGGGTGCGCCAGGTCTACGTCGTGCCGGTCGAGACCAACAACCCGATGGAGCCCTCGGCGACGCTCGCCGAATGGCACGGCGACCGGCTGGTGGTCCACGACGCCACGCAGTCGGTCGTCGCCACCCGCAACCTGCTGGCGCGGGCCTTCGGCGTGCCGCGCCAGAACGTGCGGGTGCTCTGCCCGTTCACCGGCGGCGGCTTCGGCTGTAAAGGTTTTCAATGGCCGCACACCCTGCTCGCGGCGATGGCGGCGCGCGAGACCCGCCGGCCGGTGCTGCTCAACCTCAGCCGGTCGCAGATGTTCACCTCGGTGGGGCACCGGCCGCCGACCGTGCACACCGTCGCGCTCGCCGCGCGGCGCGACGGCCGGCTCACCGGCATCCTGCACGAGACCCTGAACGCCACCTCGCCGGTGACCGAGTTCGTGGCGCCCTGCGGCGTGGTCACCAGCAGCATCCTCTATGCCTGCGACAACGTCTCGGCACCCACCCGGCTGGCGCGGGTCAACGTCGGGGCGCCGACGCCGATGCGCGCGCCGGCCGAGTGCCCGGGCACCTTCGCCATCGAGTCGGCCATGGATGAGCTGGCCTACGCCCTCGACCTCGATCCGCTCGAGCTGCGGCGGCGCAACCACGCCGACCGCGATCCGTCGAACGGCAAGCCCTGGTCGAGCAAGAACCTGCTGGCCTGCTACACCCGCGGCGCCGCGCTCTTCGGCTGGGAGCGGCGCCAGCGGGCGGTCGGCGCGATGCGGGACGGCAGACGGCTGGTCGGCTGGGGCATGGCGACGGCGATCTACCCCGCCATGCAGCGTCCCTCCTCGGCCGGGGTGCGGCTCGACGCCGCCGGCACGGCGCACGTGCAGGCGGCCACCCAGGAGCTGGGCACCGGTTCCTACACCATCTTCGCCCAGGTGGCCGCCGACGCCCTCGGCCTGCCGGTCGAGCGCGTCACCTTCGCTCTCGGCGACAGCGACATGCCGGAGGCCCCCGGCTCCGGCGGCTCGTGCACCGCCGCCAGCGTCAGCGAGGCGATCGTGCACGCGGTGGCGAGCCTGCGGGAGAAGCTCGTCGCCATCGCCGCCGCGCTGCCGGAGTCGCCGCTCTCCGGGCTGCGGCCGGACGAGGTGGTGCTGGCCGGCGGCGGCCTCGCGGTCAAGGCGCATCCCGGCCGCGGCATCTCCTATGCCGACCTGCTGCGGCGCGCGGGGCTGCCGGGAGTCGAGGCGCGGGCCACCGTCACCCCCGCCGACGACAAGGCCAAGCCCTATTCCACCCACTCGTTCGGCGCCATGTTCTGCGAGGTGAAGCTCGATCCGGCGCTGCCGCGCGTGCAGGTGTCGCGCATGGTGGCGGCGATCGACGTCGGGCGCGTGCTCAACCCGCGCACCACCCGCAGCCAGGTGCTGGGCGGCGTCACCATGGGGCTGGGCATGGCGCTCATGGAGCAGACGGTCTACGATCCGCGCTCCGGCCGGCCGGTGACCGACAACTTCGCCGACTACCTGGTCCCGGTCAACGCCGACATCGAGTCGATCGAGGTCGAGCTGCTCGACCTCCCCGACACCCGCTTCAACACCCTGGGCTGCCGCGGCGTCGGCGAGATCGGCATCACCGGCGTCGCCGCCGCCGTCGCCAACGCCGTCTACCACGCGACGGGCAGGCGCATCCGCGAGCTGCCGATCACGGTCGACAAGCTGCTCTAGTGTCCCGCACGGTTAGTTCGCATGGTAGTCGCGCCGCAATCCGGCTTCCTGGCCAGGCGCGCCGACGCAAGCGTAGCAGGGACTACGGTGAGGAGGCGCAACGCCGCCAGGGAGCCGGAGGGCAAGCGAATTCCATA
>JASLEW010000448.1 GCA_030150965.1 Thermoanaerobaculia bacterium
CGGCGGCGATGGCCGCGGTGCGCGGCCCCCTGCCCGAGGAGCCTTGAGGTGAGCGGCGCCGCGTCCAGCGCCGGCGGGTCAGGGCCCGCCGGCGCCGATCCGACCGCGCCGCCGCTGCGCGTCGGCGTCCTCGGCACCGGCGCCATGGGGCGCAACCACGTGCGGGTGCTCGCCTCGCTGCCCGGGGTGGCGCTGGCCGGGGTCTGCGACGAGCGGCACGAGGCGGCGGCGGCGGTGGCCGCCGAGCACGGCACGCGCGCCTGCCGCGGCATCGACGAGCTGGCGGCGGCGGCCGACGCCATGGTGCTGGCGGTGCCCACGGCGCAGCATGCCGCGATCGGCTGCGAGCTGCTGCGGCGCGGCCTCCACCTGCTGGTCGAAAAGCCGCTGGCGCCGAGCCTCGCCGAGGCCGACCGGCTGATCGCCGCGGCGGCGGCGGCGGGGCGGGTGCTCGCGGTCGGTCATGTCGAGTTCTTCAATCCCGCGGTGCAGGCCCTGCTCGCGCTCGGCATGCCGCCGCGCTTCGTCGAGGTGCAGCGGCTCGCGGTGTTCACCCCGCGCAGCCTGGACGTGGACGTGGTGCTCGACCTGATGATCCACGACCTGCAGATCCTGCACGCGCTGGACGGCAGCCCGGTGCGCGAGGTGCGGGCGACCGGGGTGCCGGTGCTGTCGCCGCGCACCGACATCGCCAACGTCCGGCTGGAGCTGGTCTCCGGCTGCGTGGCCAACCTGACCGCCTCGCGGGTCTCGGCCGAGCGGGTGCGGAAGCTCCGCACCTTCCTGCCCAGCCGCTACTACTCGATCGACTACGTGGCGCAGGACATCCACGGCTACCGCCTGGTGGAGACGGCCTCGGGGCGGCAGATCGTCCCCGACAACCTGGGCGTGACGCGCGCCGAGCCGCTGCGCCGGGAGCTGGAGGCGTTCGTGGCCGCTTGCAGCGCCGGCACCGCTGGCGGCGCGGGCGCTGCTGGAACCGTCGGCACCGCCGGCACGGCTGGCATCACCGGCACCGCCGGGCCGGGAAATGCCGGCGCGGCGGGTGGCTTGCGGCAGGTGGACGGTGCGGCGGGGCGCCAGGCCCTGGCCACCGCTCTCGCCGTGACCGAGGCGATCGGAGAGCGGCCGTTCGTTTGAGCGGCTCCCGCGGCTGCGCGGCTGCGCAGGGCGGCCGAGCGGCTGCGCTGGGTGGCCGAGCGGCCGAGCGGCTGCGCTGAACCCTCCGCGTGCGGTCTGCTGTAGACTCGGCGGCCGGGTTGCCTGGAGACGGCCCGGCAGGGGCTCGGCTTCCTCCCTCGGCGGCGCGGGGACGGCTCGGACAGGTGGACGCGCGTGGGCGGCGTTGGCGGCTCGCACGTCCTTTTAGCGCCGGCGAGGGAGAAGCCGAGCCCCTGCCGAACCGTCTCCATGGGGAGCTGGCGGCCTTCGTCGTTCCCTGCCTGGTGCGGAGGGTGGGTTGCGCTGAGGGGGCCTGAGGCCGCTGCAGGCGTGGAGGGCCGTTGACGGTGAGTTGAGACATCCGGGGATGGGATCGGTTTCGTGGCGTTCTTCCGAAAAAGACAGCGATCCGCAGAGATAGGAGAGGGGAGGCTATGGCAGAGACGAACCAGGTCCGCTTCGGCGTCATCGGCGGCAGCGGGCTCTACAAGATGGCGGACCTCAAGGTGCGCGAGGAGCGGCGGCTGTCCACTCCCTTTGGCGATCCCTCGGACCCCTATGTGATTGGCGAGCTGGAGGGGCGCCAGGTGGCGTTCCTGCCGCGCCACGGGCGCGGCCACCGGCTGCTGCCCTCGGAGCTCAACTACCGCGCCAACATCTACGGCTTCAAGCTGCTCGGCGTCGAGCAGCTGATCTCGGTGTCGGCGGTGGGCTCGATGAAGATCGAGTACAAGCCGACCGACATCGTGGTCCCGGACCAGTTCTACGACCGCACCCGCCACCGGGTGGACACCTTCTTCGGCAACGGCCTGGTGGCGCACGTGTCGCTCGCCAAGCCGATCTGCCCGCGGCTCATCGACGTGGGCGTCGAGGCGGCGCGCGCCGCCGGCGCCACCGTCCACCGCGGCGGGACCTACGTCAACATGGAGGGGCCGCAGTTCTCGACCCGCGCCGAGTCGGAGATCTACCGCTCGCACGGCGTGGACGTGATCGGCATGACCAACCTGACCGAGGCGCGCCTGGCGCGCGAGGCGGAGATCTGCTACGTCTCGCTCTCCATGATCACCGACTACGACTGCTGGCACGAGACCGAGGAGGCGGTGAGCGGCGTCGGGGTGATGGAGGTGATCGCGCAGAACGTGATCACCTCGCAGGAGGTGGTGCGCCAGATGGTGGCCCGCCTGGCGGTGGAGCGGCAGGGCTGCCCGTGCCCGAACGCGCTCGAGCACTCGCTCATCACCGAGCGCGAGCTGATCCCGGAGGCGACGCTCGCCGCCCTCGAGCCGCTGATCGGCCGGTACGTCCGCAGGGCATGAGGCGGCAGGGAGGCGGGCCGCGGCCCGGCGCCGTGCGAGCGACATGACGCGCATCCTGGTCACCAACGACGACGGCATCTTCTCGGCCGGCCTCCAGGCGCTGGTCACCGCGCTCTCGACGTTGGCCGAGGTGATGGTGGTGGCGCCGGACCGCGAGCAGAGCGCCTCCGGCCACGCCCTCACCCTGAGCCGCCCGCTGCGCATGCAGCGGGTGCGGGAGAGCTGGTTCTCGGTGGACGGCACGCCGACCGACTGCGTCAACCTGGGCGTCCTCTCGGTGCTCAAGGACCGGCCGCCCGACCTGGTTTGCTCGGGCATCAACTTCGGCCTCAACCTGGGCGACGACGTCACCTATTCGGGCACCGTCAGCGCCACCTTCGAGGGGACCCTGCTGGGCATCCCGTCGCTCGCCTTCAGCCAGGAGATCGGCGAGGGCTTCTCCTTCGAGCCGGCGGCCCGCTTCGCCCGCCTCCTGGTCGAGACCCTCCTGCGCGAGGAGCTGCCCAAGGACCTCCTGCTCAACGTCAACGTGCCCATCGGCCGCATCCGCGGCGTGAGCATCACCCGCCTCGGGCGGCGGGTCTACCAGCAGTCGATCATCGAGAACCTCGACCCGCGCGGCCGCAAGTACTACTGGATCGCCGGCACTCCGCGCTGGCAGAGCGAGGACGGCACCGACCACGCGGCGGTCGCCTCCGGGCGGGTGTCGATGACCCCGCTCCACCTCGACCTCACCTACTACCGCGGGATCGAGCTCTTCGCCACCCTGCAGGAGAAGCTCTCCCGCCTCGAGCTGGCGCCGCCGGAGCCGGCCACGCCGGAGGAGCCGCTGGCGCCGCCGGAGCCCGCCACGCCGGAGGAGCCGCTGGCGCCGCTGCCCCCGACGGCCCCAACCGCCCAGATGGCGCCGATGCCGCCGCTGGCGCCGATGGCGCCGATGTTGCCGATGCCCGCCGGCGCTCCGGCCGCCAGCGCCCCGCCGGCTGCGGCCACCACCGTGCCGCCGGCCCCTGCCGCTGCCGCCCCGCCGGCTCCTGCCGCCGGGGTCCCACCGGCCCCTGCCGCCGGGGTCCCACCGGCCCCTGCCGCCAGCGCCCCGCCGGCTCCATCCGCCGCACCTTCCGCCCCGGCGAGCGGGCCGGCCGCGGCGCCCTCGCCGCGGCCCGTCCCCTCCGGCCGCACCGGCGAATGAACAACGACTACGGCGTCCTGCGCGACCGCATGGTGCGCGACCTGATCGCGGCGCGCGGCGTGAGCGACCAGCGCGTCCTCCTGGCGATGCGCCAGGTGCCGCGGCACCTCTTCGTGCGCGACCACCTGCGCTCCCAGGCCTACGGCGACCACGCGCTGCCCATCGGCTCGGCGCAGACCATCTCGCAGCCCTACATCGTGGCGCGGATGACCGAGCTGCTGGAGCTGCAGCCGCACCATTCGGTGCTGGAGATCGGCACCGGCTCGGGCTACCAGACCGCCCTCCTGGCGCTGCTGGCCCGCCGCGTCTACAGCCTCGAACGGGTGGCCGAGCTGGCGCAGCAGGCCATCCCGCGCATGCGGCAGATGGGCCTGGAGAACGTCAAGATCCAGGTCTTCGATGGCACCGTCGGCTGGAGCGAATGGGCCCCCTACGACCGCATCCTGGTCGCCGCCGGGGCCCCCAAGGTCCCCGATCCCCTCCTGGAGCAGCTCGCCCCCGGCGGGAGCCTCCTCATCCCCGAGGGGCAGCGCCAGGCCCAGCGCCTGATCCTCTACCGCAAGTCGGCGCGCGGCGAGCTGCGGCGCAAGGAGGGCGAGGAGGTGGCCTTCGTGCCCCTGGTCGGCCGCCACGGCTGGAAGGACGGCGGCAAGTGAGCGCTGCCGGAAGCGGCTCCGGCGGCGGTGCCGGGCCCGGTGGCGCGCCCTCCGCCGCGCGCGCCGTGCGCTGGACCCTGCGCGGCCGGGTCCAGGGCGTGGGCTTCCGCTACTTCGTCCGCGGCATGGCGCGCGAGCTGGGCCTGGGAGGCCGGGTGCGCAATCTCCTCTCCGGCCAGGTCGAGATCGAGGTCGCCGGCGAAGCGGAGAAAGTGGAGGAGCTCAGGCGCCAGGTGCGCCGCGGGCCGCCGGGGGCGGTGGTCACCGACCTGCGCGAGGAGGCCCTCCCCGCCGGCACCACCTGGGAGAGCTTCGACATCGACCGCTGAGGGCGGGCCGCCGCGCCGGCCGGGCGGGCCGCCGCGCCCGGGAGCGCGGCAGGCGTCGCGTCCGGGAGCGAGGGAGGCATCGCGCCCGGGCGAGCGGCAGGCGTCGCGTTGGGAGCGAGGGAGGCATCGCGTCCGGGCGCGCGGGAGGCGTCGCGTCGAGGAGCGCGGGAGGGCCGTCGCGTCCGGGCGCGCGGGAGGCACCAAGCACCTTGGAGCGGCTGTGGGAGCACCTTGGAGCGACGATCGGAGCCGCCAGTGGCCTGTTCCGGTGAAGAGGGCAGCGGATGGCGTCGAGCACGAGCCCGACGCGGCTGATCTCGCCGGTGCGTGCCGCGAGGGCCGCGGCTCCCCAACCGGGAGGGAGACAACGACATGGACGACCTCAAGAGCTTCATCCGCGAAGTGCCCGACTTCCCCAAGCCGGGCATCCTCTTCTACGACATCACCACCCTGCTGCAGCATCCCCTGGCCCTGCGCAAGACCGTGGACCGCTTCGTCTGGCTCTTCGCCGAGCGCCACATCGACAAGGTGGTGGGCATCGAGTCGCGGGGCTTCATGTTCGGCCCGATCGTCGCCTACGACCTCAACGCCGGCTTCGTCCCCGTCCGCAAGCCCAACAAGCTCCCCTACCGCAAGGTCCGCGAGACCTACAGCCTGGAGTACGGCACGGACACCCTGGAGATGCACGAGGACGGCGTCACCCGCGGCGACCGGGTCCTGATCGTGGACGACCTCATCGCCACCGGCGGCACCGCCAAGGCCACCGCCCGCCTGGTCGAGTCCCAGGGAGCCACCGTGGCCGGCTTCGGCTTCATCATCGAGCTGACCTTCCTCCCCGGCCGGGCCACCCTGGAAGGCTACGACGTGGCCTCGCTCATCCAGTACTGACCGCTCCCGGGCAATGGCCCCAGCCGCCCACGCCCTGCCCCCAAGAGGGGCCGGAGCAGGGGAGGGCCCCATGCTCCCAGCGCCGGCAACCTCCGCGGCCCCGGGGGAGGCCCGCCCACCCTGGGGTATACTGCCCAAGGCCTGCGGCTGTAGCTCAGGTGGAAAGAGCAGGAGTTTCCTAAACTCTTGGTCGGGGGTTCGAGTCCTCCCAGCCGCACCAAGCTAAACACCTCAAAAAGAACAACTTACCTTAGCGCAACATTTCAGCGCAAACTGCTTCTCCCCGCTCTAGGGACAAATTTGGGACACTTCTGCTATAGTTCCGCCTCGACCACCGGTGGCGACACCCGGGGAGGGGAGGGGAGTCATGGCGAGCATCGAGAAGCGGACGGGGCGGCAGGGCACTCACTTCCGGGCGAAGGTGCGGGTCAAGGGCCATCCGGAGCAGACCCGGACCTTCGAGAGCAAGACCGATGCGCGGGAGTGGGCGCGGCGGGTCGAGGTGGACCTTCGTCGGGGGGTTGATCTTCCCCAGCGCCAGCATCAGAACCGCACCCTTGGCGACCTCATCGAGCGCTACCGCGCCGAGGGGCTGCCGGCATCGTGCGCCGGCGCCTATGGGCCGCACCTCGCCTGGTGGGCGGAGCGGCTCGGCTCCCACCGGCTGGCCGAGATCGGCGCCGAGCTGGTCGCCGGCCACCGCGACCGGCTGGCCAGGGAGCCCTCCCGCAGCGGCAGGAAGCGCAGCCGGTCCACGGTCAACCGGTACCTCAACACGCTGAGCGCGGTCTTCACCTTCGGCCAGGCGGAGGAGGTGCGGTGGGTGGAGAAGAATCCGGTCCGCAGCGTCCGCCGCTACCGGGAGCCGCGCGGCCGGCAGCGCTTCCTCTCGCGCCCGGTCGACGAGGAGGGCTCAGAGCTCGAACGCCTGCTGACGGCCTGCCGCAACAGCCGCAACCGCGACCTGCACGACCTGGTGGTGCTGGGGCTGCTGACCGGGATGCGGGAGAGCGAGATCCTGGGGCTGCGGCGCTCCTACGTGCACCTCAACGAGGGCGGCATCACGCTGCCCGCCGAGGTCACCAAGAACGACGAGACCCGGTTCGTCCCCCTGGTCGGCGACGCCCTGCGCATCGTCGCCCGGCGCATGGAAAGGAACGTGGACTACCTCTTTGCCGCGGTCGGCCGGCGCAACGCCCCCGCCGGCATGCCGCTCTTCCCGCGCCGCGCCTGGCGCACCGCTCTCCGCGAGGCCGGCATTCCCGACTTTCGCTTCCATGACCTGCGGCACACGCACGGCTCCTACCTGGCGATGACCGGCGCCACGACGCGCGAGCTGATGGACGCCCTGGGCCACCGCACAACGACGATGGCGGCGCGCTACTCGCACCTGGCGAACGCCCACAAGCGCGAGGTGGCGGAGCGCCTGCTGTCGATCGACGGCATCGGCTGAGGCGCCGCCGCGCCGCGGCCCGCCCGCGAGGGCTGGTCCCCTCAGCAGTGCCACCCTGCTCATCCTGCGCCGTGGCTTCACCCAGCCGCGCGCTGGACCAGGCCTCTTCCCGGCAGAGGCGAAGGCACCCTCTCTCCCCACCGTCGCCAACCCCTCCGCCTCTCGTCGGTTCGAGGCGGAGCGTGGCTACCGGCGTTCAGGAGGGCCGGCCGAGGCGGGCGAGTCCCCCTCCACTGCTCCGAGGTTGTCCGAGTCCGTGGCACCTTGCCTGCTCATGCTCCAGGAGCCGTGTCCCCCGCACTCGTTGGTCCAGGTGCCGGACGCCTTGTTGCAGTCCTTGAGACTCCCGACATACGTGAAGGTCGTGCAGCAGCCCTTGATCTCGTGAGGATTTCGCGCCGTCAGATTGACCTTGGCTCCAGCATGGCTACCGGTCACGGACCAGGCCTCGCAGGACGTCGTAGAGACCAGCCCGCGCACGCCCGCCCCCTCCTGCATGAGGCCCCAGGAAAACGAATAGCTATCGTCCCAGTTTGCGGTGAGGGTGCCGCAGTCCGGAGCGAAGAGGAAGTCCTTCGCCGCCGCGAGCCAGAGGCCGGTGCAGCCGCCGAAGTAGTTGCCGCCGTTGGCGCGCGTGCACAGGTCGTGGTTGAGGCAGTTCTGGGTGAAACGCTGGATGGTCGCCGACGGCGGCGGGCCACAGCCGGGGCCACAACGACCGATACAGGCGTTGGCCTCGTTGTAGCACGGTCCCAGCTTCACGGTGTCGGAGACTGTCTTGCCGTGCAAGGTGTAGGTCCCGGTCACCTGTTGGCCGGTCGAGGCGCAGAGAGAGATGATCGGGCTCGATCTTGGCGTCGAGGCGCGGGTCGATAGGTCGATCTCGGTGCCGGCGGGATAGGAGGCGACGAGGTTGAGCACTCCTAGCAGGACCTCTTGCAGAGCGCCGGCGCCGGTCGACGGCAGCGGTGACGGCAGGCGGTTGATCGCCTCGCTGTCGGCCGCGGTGATGGCGGTGATCCCGCCGCGATCCGGCCGCAGGCTGCGCAGGATGAACTCCTCGTCGCTGTAGTCGATCTCGGCGCGCACGATGGCGCCGCTGGGGAGAGCGATTTCGACGACGACAGGGTCAGCCAGGTCTCTGCTGACCGAGAAACTCAGTCCCAGCTCCGGCACAGCGCCGGCCAGCTCCGTCTGCGGATCACCAGGAATCGGGGCCGCGTTCGCGGTGGCTGCGGCGCCCAGCAGAATAGCGACCATCCATGCGGTATAGCTCTTATAGCTTTTGAACATGAACATTGATTTCCCCCTATTGCGCTGCTGGCGGGACGCGGGCGTCGCGGTCACCGACAGGTCATTAACTTACAGTAGCATACAACCTAAAGCTAATAAAAATAGCTACAGCACGATATGGGAATATGCGGAATGGCGGCCAAGGGTGCTTGGCCGAGGAAGGAACGCTCGGCACCGCCACGGCCGGCATCTTTTGGCAGGAGAGGCGCCATGGGCGACGGACGACGGTTGGGGGTAGGGAGGCGGCCGCCGGGGGTCCGGCGGCAGTTCTGTCCGACTCGAACCCCTGAGACTGGCCCGCCCGCGCCGCGCGGGAGGACACTGACGGAGCCGCGATACCGCCATTGCCATATCTAGACAAGTCGCCATGCTTGCAAGCGAGCGCGCTCCATGCGACCATTACATGGTTCGCATATTTGGCATCGCTTGTCTTAGGAAGCGTCACGGCGTGGCGGGCTGCACGCGTGTAGACCACAGTCCGCGAGCCGTTTGGAGAAAACCCATGAACACCCTGAGAACCTTGTCCGGCATGCTGGCGCTCTCTCTCTGGTGCGGCGGCGTCCAGGGGCGGCCTGCTGCACCGGCGGCCGATGCGGATCGCTCGCATTACATCCGGGATGCGGGCGGGGACCGCGTCATCGTCTTCGTCCATGGGATTTTCGAGGATGCGATCGACACCTGGACCAACTCCACCGGCAAGCGCGCGTACTTCCCGCAGCTGGTCGCCGACGACCCAGACCTGAAGGGCTTCGATGTCTACGTGGCGGAATATCCGTCGCAGCGCACGGCGACACCCAAGTTCACCATCGACGATGCGGTCTCTCATCTCGAACAGCGCCTTGAACATGATCACGTGTTCAGCGGCCACAACCAGGTGATCTTCGTGTGTCACAGCATGGGCGGCATCGTGGCGGAGCGCTTCATGCTTAAGGACCGGGAGGAGGCGAAGAAGGTGGTGCTGATGGTGCTTTACGCCGTTCCCCAGGAGGGGTCCTCGCTCGCCAACTTTGGCAGGCTCCTGCTCCGTGGCAACAAGCAGCTGGAGGCCCTGGTCAGCAGGGACGTCAACCTCTACCTCGACAACCTTGACGCCGAATGGCGGAAGGCAGGATTCGCGGCGGCCATGACCTGCATCTATGAGACAAGACCAACGATGGGCTTCACCGTGGTGGATCGGCGCGGCGCCACCCGCCTGTGCCGAGAGGAGGCCGCACCGGTCAACGGCACTCACAGCGAGGTGGTGAAACCGCTGTCCCGTGAGGACGAGCCCTACGTCATCTTGCGCAACGCCCTGGACCACCAGCTACCGGGTCACTGGGTGGTCAAGCCCATCCAGGTCGAAGGGCCGAACGGCGAGCGCCAGCCCTTCAGCGGCGGCTTTCGCGACATCTTCTTGCTCGACCACAAGCAGTTCCTGTGTGGATCGATCTACGAAGGTGGGGGTAGCGGAGACGTAGGCAGCGGCTTCCTGTTGCACTCCTCGGACGAGGCGGCGGTCTGGCGCGATATCACCCACAACGTGGTGGCCGGCAAGGGAGAGTTCTTGTGGGGCAATCGGCCATATTCCTGGACCCAGGTTGGCCCCATCAACTCCATCGCGTTCTACAAGCACTATCGCAATGGATCCTATCGTCCGGAAGGCTGGCTGGCCAGCGCCTCGGGCATCTACACCACGGACAAGGATGAAAAGTGCACGATGACGAATATAGCTGAGTGCTCATGGCATCGATCGAGCCCGGCGCCCGATCAGCCGGGGTGGTACGCATTCTTTTTCCGCTTGGCTTATGTCGAGGCGTTCAGCGAGGTCTATGCCGTGGGCTGGCAGGGAATCGCGCATTGGTCGCCGCTGGCAGGCGGCGACGGGTGGGAGGTCCAGCTGCCAACCCACTCTTTCGAGATCGACGGTGTCACGGAGTTCGGCGGGTCCGAAAACCGCGAGGTGTGGGCCGTGGGCCATGCTGGCAGAGACGAATCCGGCCATTTGGGCGCCGAGAGCCCTGCGGCGGTCTATCGCTTGGATTGGCCGGCGAACCGCTGGGAATCCCTGCCGCTGTCGGAGCTCAGCCTCGTTCCCGGTCCGGCGCTCATCGACCTCCTCATCGTCGACCGCAACACGGTCGTCGCCGTGGGCCAGGGTGGCCTCATCATCCGTGGCCGCCGCGGCGCGGGCACCCCGGCGTGGAAGTGGCAGACCCTGCCGTCCCAGACCCGCGAGGACCTGGTCTCGATCGCGGCCGGTGGCCACGCGATCTGGGCGGTTGGCGGCGGTGGCGTGATCTTGAGAAGCACCGACCAGGGAACGAGCTGGTCAAAGGTCGAGGTCAAGGGCCTGGCCGGACAAGGGCTCTCCCGGGTCCGGTTCTTCGGCGACGAGCATGGATGGATCCTGGGCAACAATGTGGTGTTGCAATACGCCACCACGGGGCAGTGACGGAACGGTTCGCAGCCCCGGCGCTCCTCGTCGTCGATTCCGGCGATCAGCAGCAGGGCGTCGCCAACAACGTGGTCGAGGCCAAGATCGACGCCCTGCCGCGGCCGCGCCGCGCGCCGGCGACGCAAGGTCAGGCTGGCGGGCACCGGCAACACCGTGAAAGAGCGCTACCGACTCCCGGGTAGCGTCCGTTCTTGATCTCCGCCCTTCCGCGTCGAGCCGCCATGCTCAAGAGAACCTTCCGCCGCTGGTGCCGTCGCGCAGGCCGAAGGACTGCAGCCACTCCAGCATCGCGCTCTCGTCGATGTAGACCCGCCGGCCCTGCTTCACCAGGGCCTTGGCGAAGCCGTTCCCCGGAATGATGGTGCGCTTGCCCTTGCACCAGCAGAGGCGCTCCTTGGCGAAGAAGATCCAGTGACGGATGGTGCGCACCTTGAAGGCCGGGTGGCGCTCGGCAATCTGATGCACCGTGTAGAACGCCCGGCGCGGCTCCTCAAGCTGAGATTGCTGCGACATGTCGCTCTCCCTGACAGGTCGGTGTTGCTCGATCGTTCACGGCGGAGAACTGCTCACTGCGAGTTGAGGGTCAGCCTCCCATCGCGGCAGCGCACCTCGCCGCGCTCGAGCAGCGCGGCGAGCGCCCGCTCGACCTGTGACTGAAGGGCGGCGCGGGTGAGGCCCGGGGCTGCCGCCAGGGTCCAGAGCAGCCAGCGCTCGACCGGCGGCGCGCCCGGCGGTCCACCGCGCGCCGCGAACAGCTCGTGTTTGCACTCCAGGATGCGCTCGATCAGCGCGCGGTCGAGCGCCGAGCGCGGAGCGACGCGCAGCCGTGCACCCTCGACCACCACCGAGATGCCGCGCCGGGTCAGGTCTGCCAGCAGCTCCGCGGCACGGCTCACGGAGCGGGCTCCTCGTGGCCCATGGGATGGCGCGCTTCTCCGGGCAGGGCCGAGTTGGCCGCCGCCGCAGAGGATGCCGCCAGGCCGACGTCCGCTCCTCGATCGACACGTCCGGGACCCACCGGCGGCGAGGCGTGGGGGTCCGCCTCGGTCGGCGCGTCCGCGCGAGGTGAGCGGTGACGCGCATGGACAGCTGGCTCCTTCGCACGAAGGGGGCCAAGCGTCTCCATAGGGGGCCAGGTTTTTGTACGGACCCCTTCGCCGGCGGGCTGGCCCTCTACGTCGGTCGCCGCCGTTCCGCCGCTCATGCGCTGGTCCCGCGGGCCATGGCCGCCATCGCGGCCATCACCGTTCTCGCGGCCGTCGCTGCCACCGCCGCCGGTTTGGCCGTCGCCACCGTCGGCGTCACCGCCGCCGCCGCCGTCCGCCAGCGACCAGAACCAGCTACTGCCGGCGCCGAAGCCGCGGCGCAGGGTGCGCACCTCCTCGCTGCGCTTGGCGCGCTTGAGCGTGCGCAGCGAGATGCCGGCCTCGCGGGCCAGGTTGAGCACCAGGCGCGCCGGCAGCGGCTCGCCGCCGGCGAGCGTGGTGCGCAGGAACTCGCGGGCCTCCTCCTCGGCGCTGGCGTCCTCGGGGGCCGGGGCGGCGGCGAGGAGGTCCTCGGCGGTGAGCGGGCTCGCGCCCTGCCAGGCGAAGGCCGGGTCGAGCCGGTAGGCCAGGGTCGGGCCGCAGGGACCGAGGTTGGACTTGATGTGCGCCAGGGCGTGACGGCCCGGGGCGCCGGGCGCCGACCCGGCGAGGAGGACCGAGCGGGCGGCGGCGCTGAAATCGATCGAGCCCTGACCGGCGTAGACGCTGCGGGCGCTTCGTGCCTTGGTGATGTGACGCAGCGCCAGGAGCGCGCAGTCGTACCTCTGCGCCAGGCGCAGCAAGGGGAGGAGGGCCTGACGGACCTCGTTGGGTCGGTACATGTCGGTCTGGGAGCCGACGAACGCTTGAATCGGGTCGATCACCACGAGGCTCGGCCGGTACGCGGCGAGGATCTCTTCGAGCTTGGCTGCGCCCGCCGGGCTGGCCAGGTCGAGCGGCTCGCCACTCAGCGCGTCGCGTACCAGGATCCGCGAGTTGTCGGCGCCGAGGCGGTCAAGCCGCGGGCGCAGGATGTCCTCGCCCTCGTCCTCGCAGAGGAACAGGGTGCGGAACGGCGCGAAGGCGGCGCGGCCCGGCGGGCCCGGCAGCGGGCGGCCGCGCGAGCCGGCGGCGGCGATGGCCGCGGTCAGCCAGCTCTTGCCCTCGCCCGGGTCGCCGTCGAGGAGGGTCAGCTTGCGCCGCGCGATGTAGGGCTCCCAGAGGTAGTCGATGCGGCGCGGCTCGATCTCGGACGCCAGGCGCACGCCGTGAAGGCCCGGGGAGGGGGCCGCCGGCGGCGGCGCGTTGACCCCGCCGGCCGGAGCGGGCGCCCGGCGTGAGGCCGACTCGCCATGGATGGCGCTTTCTCCGCTGGCGCGGCCAGCCGCAGCACCCCGCGCCGGCCGCGCTCCGCCGTCGCGCTGCTCCGGGCTGACGCCGGCCGCGGCGCCGTCGGCCCTCTCCGTCACCTCGGCCCCCTCGGCCCCCTCGGTCACGGCGCCCTGTTCCGCCGCGGTCAGGCGCGCGTCCGCCGCGTCGAGGCGCTCGATGAGGCCGCCGCGACCCGGCTCGGCCGCGGTGCCCTCGCCCCCCTCAGCCACGGCGCCCTGTTCCGCCGCGGCCAGCCGGGCATCTGCCGCATCGAGGCGCTCGGCGAGGTCGCGCCAGCCGCCGCCGCGGTGGCAAACGTCGCAGTACCAGGTGGCCTTGAGCGGGTTCCACCTGGCCGAGGGGTGCAGGTCCTCGTGCACCGGGCAGCGGAAGCGGATCTCGCGTCCGTCGCGGCGGCCCTGCCGGGCGAGCAGGCGTGCCTCCAGGTGGGCGAGCTCGGGATGGAAG
>JASLEW010000504.1 GCA_030150965.1 Thermoanaerobaculia bacterium
CGGGTGGAGGGCTGGAGTCGCCGCCGCAGCGCTGCCACGTCCGCGCGCCCTCCTTCCACAACCTCCAGGTGCTGCCCGAGATCGCCCGCGGCCACGGCGTGGGCGACCTGGTGGTGCTGCTCGGCTCGCTCGACCTGGCGCTCGGCGAGGTGGACCGGTAGCCGGCGGCGAAGGACCGGTAGCAGGCGAGGGACCGGGGTAGCCGGAGCGAGTGCCATAATGGCACTCCCGGGTCCACCTTTGGCGCACCTCCGGGGTGCGCCGACGCCGTTCCGCCGGGCTGCCGGTGGGCGGCGGACTTGTTGCAAGGCAAGGCATTCGTCTTGCTTGGAGGCGGACGGCGGCAGACGGCCCGGCGGGCACTCGCCCGTGCGCGGACGCGGCCTGCGCCGTGACGCGGGGGAGCAGCATGATCGAAGCACAGAACCTGAGCCGCCGCTACGGCGACTTCACCGCCGTCAACGGGGTCTCGTTCAGCGCCGCGGATCACGAGATCCTGGGCATGCTGGGTCCGAACGGCGCCGGCAAGACGACCACCATCCGGATGATCACCGGCTTCCTGCCGCCCACCTCCGGCCGGGTGACGGTCGCCGGGCGCGACCTCTTCGAGTCGCCCACCGAGGTCCGCCGCCAGCTCGGCTACCTGCCGGAGAACGTCGCCATCTATCCGGAGATGCGGGTCGAGGAGTACCTGGCCTACCGCGCGCGGCTCGAGGGGATGAGCGGCGCCGAGGCGCGCGCCGCCATCGGCGAGGCGGTCGAGCGCTGCCTGCTGGGCGAGGTCCGCCACCAGGTCGCCGGCACGCTCTCCAAGGGCTACCGCCAGCGCGTCGGCCTGGCGACCGCCATCCTCCACCGGCCGAGCGTGCTGGTGCTCGACGAGCCGACGGTCGGCCTCGATCCCAAGCAGATCATCGCCATCCGCGAGCTGATCCGCGAGCTGGGCCGGGAGCGGACGCTGCTGCTCTCCACCCACATCCTGCCCGAGGTCGAGCTGCTGTGCGACCGCGTCATCATCATCGACCGCGGGCGCATCGCCGCCGCCGGCACGCCGGAGAGCCTGCGCGAGTCGTTCGTCGGCGCTCCCGGGGTGCGGGTCACCCTGAAGGACGCGCCGGCCGATGCGGCGGCCACCCTCGAGCGGGTCGCCGGGGTGGCCGCGGTGCACGCCGGCGCCGCCGGCCCGGGCAGCTTCGTGCTGGAGTGCGAGCGCTCGGCCGACCCGCGCGAGCAGGTCTTCCGCGCCGCCGTCGAGCGCGGCTGGGTGCTGCTGGAGCTGGCGCTCGAACGGACCTCGCTGGAGGACGTCTTCGTGCGCCTGACCACCCGCGACGCGGTGCGGGACGCCGAAACCGCCGACGCCGCCGAGATCGCCGACGCCGCCGAAAGCGCCGACGCCGCCGAAAGCGCCGAGATCGCCGATAGCGGCGCGGACGCGGGCGGGCGGGAGGAGCCGTCATGAGGCCGCTCGCCGCCACCTTCCTGCGCGAGCTTCGCGCCTACTTCGTGTCGCCGCTCGCCTACCTGGTGCTGTTCTTCTTCCTGATCTACAACGGGCTCATCTTCTCCACCATCATGAGCTTCCTCAACAACCCGGCGGCGCCCGGCACCGAGCGGCCGATGGACAGCATCTTCCAGGGGTTCTTCTTCTGGATCATGCTGCTGTTCATCTCCACCGTCCTCACCATGCGGCTGATCTCCGAGGAGCTGCGCAGCGGCTCGATCGAGGTGCTGATGACGGCGCCGGTCACCGAGGTCCAGGTGGTCGCGGGCAAGTACCTGGCGGCGCTCACCTTCTACTGCGCGCTGTGGGCGCCGACGCTGCTCTACGCGGTGATCGTCGGCCACTACAGCCACGTCGACTGGGGGCCGATCGCCGGGGGCTATTTCGGCATCGTCTGCCTGGGCGCGCTGTTCCTGTCGGTCGGGGTGCTGTTCTCGGCCTTCACCAAGAGCCAGCTGCTCGCCGCCATCATGACCTTCGCGGTGCTGGCGGTGCTGTTCGTCGCCGGGCTGCTGGAGAACCTGTTCAACAACGAGACGGTCAAGCAGACGTTGAGCTACATCGACCTCTACAACCACATGGAGGAGTTCCACCGCGGCATCGTGGACTCCCGCCATCTGATCTATTACGCGTCGGCGATCTTCTTCTTCCTCTTCCTCGCCAGCCGTGCGCTCGCGGACCGCAAGTGGAGATGACCGCATGGAGACCTTGAGCAAGCGCCGCCTGGTCGCCACCGGGACGCTGTCGGCGGGGGTGCTGGTCATCCTCGCGCTGCTGGTGATGATCAATTACCTGGGGGCCAAGTACTACAAGCGCTTCGACTGGACCGGCAGCCACCTCTACTCGCTGTCGCCGAAGAGCCGCGACGTGCTGCGCGGCCTCAACCGCGACGTCGACGTGGTGATGCTGATGGCTCCCGAGCAGCAGAACGTCTACGAGCCGACGCGCGAGCTGCTGCAGCGCTACGCCGCCGCCTCGCCGCACATCCACCTGAGCCTGGTCGATCCGCAGAAGAACCCGGCGCGGGCCGAGCAGCTGGCGCGCCGCTACGGCATCACCGCCGCCGGCGTGGTCTTCGCCTCCGCCGCCTCGCCGGCCGACCGCCGGGTGGTGGACAGCTCCGAGCTGGCCGACATCGACTACTCCGGCATGCAGCTCGGCCAGCAGCCGGAGATGACCGGCTTCAAGGGCGAGCAGCTGTTCACCAGCGCGCTGCTGCAGCTGACCGAGGGGCGCCGGCCGAAGGCGCTGTTCGTCACCGGCCACGGCGAGCGGTCGCTCGACGACGCCACGCCGCACGGCTTCTCGCAGGCGCGCGAGCAGCTCGGGCGCGACAACTTCGAGATCGAGGAGTGGGCGTCGCTGGGCAAGGCGGCGGTGCCCGACAAGACCGACCTGGTGGTGATCGCCGGCCCCACCAGCTCCTTCGTCAAGCCCGAGCTGAGCGCCCTCTCCGCCTACCTCGCGGCCGGCGGCCGGGTGCTCGTCCTGCTCGATCCGACGCTCGCCGGCACGAGCCTGGTGGACACCGGCCTCGGCTCCTGGCTGGCCGGCTACGGCGTCAAGGTGGACGACGACATCGTGGTCGATCCGGCCAACCCGCTCCCCTTCTTCGGCTCGGAGACGCTGTTCGTCAAGGACTACGGCGACCATCCGATCACCAAGGCGCTGCGCTCGGGCAAGCTCCCGGTCATCGTCAGCCTGGCGCGCTCGGTGCGCAAGGCCGACGCGCCCGCCCCCCCGGCCCCGCCGATCAATCCCGAGGTGACCGAGCTGCTGCGCACCTCGGCCGAGGGGTGGGGGGAGACCGACCTGGCCCACCTCGACCGGGTGGCCAAGGACGCCCAGGATGTGCCGGGCCCCGCCGCGCTCGGCGTGGCGGTCGAGGTCAAGGGGAGCGGGGCGCGGCCGGCCCGCCTGGTGGTCTTCGGCGACTCGGACTTCGCCGCCAACCAGCTGGTGCAGGCCAACGCCGCCAACGCCATGCTGCTCGCCAACTCCTTCAACTGGCTGGTGGAGAGGCAGTCGCTGCTGGGCATCCCGCCGCGCAAGACCGAGCAGGTGCACCTCAGCATGACGGCGGGCGAGCTGCGCACCGTCTACCTCCTGACCCTGGTGCTGCTGCCGGGGATCGCGGTCGGCTCCGGCATCTACGTGCACTTCCGCAGGAGGCGCTGAGGCCGCCGTGCGTCCCCGCACCCTGCTCATCCTGGCCGGCGTGGCGCTGGCGCTGTTCGTCTTCATCCGCTTCTACGAGCACGGCCTGCCGTCGAGCGACGAACGCGCGCAGCGCGCCAAGCGGGTGCTGCCGGCCGACCTCAAGAAGGACCAGGTGACCCGCATCCGGCTGACGGCCGGCGGCGCCACGGTGGTGCTGGAACGCCAGCCCGGGGGCGCCGGCGCCCGCCCCGGGC
>JASLEW010000679.1 GCA_030150965.1 Thermoanaerobaculia bacterium
GCCGGCGCTCCCACCGGCTGCGCCGCCTCCTCCGGCCGTGGCGCTCCCGCGCTCCGCCGCGGCCGCCCCGCCGCCGTGGTCTCCGGCGCCTGCGCCGCCGGCCGCGCCGGCAGAGGCGGTGCCGAGGCTCCCGCCTCCACCTCCGCCGCCGCCGCGGGCGATCGAGACGGTGGCGCCGAGCGGCGCCGTCCCCGGGCGCCGGACGCCGAACTCGCTGTCGCAGGCGGCGCAGCGCACGCGCACGCGCGGCGGCCCGGCGGGGTCCAGGGGGAAGCGCAGGCGCCGGCCGCAGGCGGGACAGTTGACGGCGAAGGCGGAGGTGGGCGATGAGCTCATGGGAGGCGCCGGCACCGAGGAGCGGCACCGGCCGGAGGGCCAGCCTCGCTGCCGTTGCAGACCGGGCTCGCTGCCGTTGCGGTCAAGGCTTGCAGCAGATTGTAGCCGAAGACGCGGCCCGGCCGCGGCGGCCGGGGCGCGCTAGCGCAGCGAGTAGCTGGTGCCGGGGTAGAGCAATCCGAGGGCCGGCAGCTGGATGTAATGGTAGAGGTGCGGGAACAGCTGCCAGGCGACGACCAGGCCGACGAGCGACAGGAAGGGCATCGCCTGCACCGCGGCATAGCGCTCGGCCGCCCGCGGGCCGAGCAGCGCCGGCACCACCGCGCTGCCGTCGAGCGGCGGCAGCGGCAGCAGGTTGAACACGCACAGCAGCAGGTTGAGCGAGAACAGCAGCGACAGCGGCACCGCGGCGCCGGCCGCCATGCCGCCGGCGGCGGGCGCGGTGACCCGGGAGAAGGTGATCACCTCCGGCGGATGGAAGACCCCGGCCGCGGCGCCGGCGCGGATCGCCAGGCCGGCCGCGAGCGCCAGCGACAGATTGGCGGCCGGGCCGGCGAGCGCCATCAGCGCCGCCCGCCGCGGATGGCGGTGCGCCCAGAGCGGGTCGAACGGCGCGCTGGCCCACCCCATCATCCAGCCCTGTGCAACGTAGGTGAGCAGCGGCACCAGCACCATCCCCACCGGCTCGCGCCGGATGTGCGGCAGCGGGTTGAGGGTGACCTGGCCGCCGTGATAGGCGGTCGGGTCGCCCAGGCGGTACGCCGCAAAGGCGTGCGACGCCTCGTGCAACGTGGTCGAGAAGAGAAAGACCAGGAACCAGGTGAAGCCGAGCGCCACCGCGTCGAGGCTGGGATGGAATTCCACCGGGTGATTACCCTTCGTGCCCCTCCTGCCCGCTCCGGCCGGTCACCCCTCGTGCTCCTCCTGGTGGTGCTTCTGGGCGCTGGCGACGATCTTCTCCTGCACCGGCCGCGGCACCTCCTCGTAGTGCGAGAACTCCATGTGATAGCTCGACCGCCCCTGGGTCATGGCACCGAGGACGCGCGCGTAGTCGAGCATCTCGGCCATCGGCACGGTGGCGCGGATGATCTGCGTGCCGTTCTTGGAATCCATGCCCTGCGGCCGGCCGCGGCGGTGGGAGAGGTCGCCCATGATCTCGCCCATGAACTCCTCGCTGGTGGTGATCTCGACCTTCATCACCGGCTCGAGCAGCACCGGGTTGGCCTTGGCCATCGCCTCCTTGAACGCCAGCGACCCGGCGATCTTGAACGCCAGCTCCGACGAGTCGACATCGTGGTACTGGCCGTCGAGCAGGCGCACCTTGAAGTCCACCACCGGGTAGCCGGCGAGGTAGCCGCGCCGGCGCGCCTCCTGGATGCCCTTCTCGACCGCCGGCCGGAAGTTCTGTGGAATGGCGCCGCCGAAGATCTGGTCGACGAAGGCGAACTCCTCGCCGCGCGGCAGCGGCTCGATGGCGATCTTGCAGTCGGCGAACTGGCCGCGCCCGCCGGTCTGCTTCTTGTGGCGGCCGTGCCCCTCGGCGGAGCGCTGGATGGTCTCGCGGTAGTGCACCTTCGGCGGATGCAGGATGACGTCCACGTGGTAGCGGTGGCGGAGCTTGGAGACCGCGATCTCGATGTGCTGCTGGTTGGCGCCGGAGAGCAGGTGCTCGTGCGATTCGTGGTCGCGCCCGGCGCGCAGCGAGAGGTCCTCCTCCATCAGCCGGGCCAGCGCCTCGCCGATCTTCTCCTCGTCGCCCTTGGACTTGGGCTCGACGGCGAAGGCCATGGCCGGCTCGGCGACCTGGATCCAACCCAGGCGCAGCGGCCGCTCGCGGCTGGTCAGGGTGTCGCCGGTCGCGGTCGTCTTGAGCTTGGCGACGCCGCCGATGTCGCCGGCGATCAGGCGCGGCACGGCGGCGCCGGTCTTGCCCTGGAGCGCCAGGAGGTTGCCGATGCGCTCGTTCTCCTCGGCGCGGCTGTTGTAGACCGTCGAGTCGCTCCCGAGCGTCCCCGAGACGACGCGCAGGATCGAGACCTTGCCGGTGAACGGATCGGAGAGGGTCTTGAAGGCCAGCACCGCGAGCGGCCCGGCCGGATCGGCCTGGAGCTCGACCGGGTCGCCGCCCACGTTGGTCGCCGGGAACGCCGGCCGCTCGACCGGTGAGGGGAGCAGGCCGATCATGGCGTCGAGGAGCGCTCCCGGGCCGATGCCGTGGGCGCCGGCGCTCACCGTCAGCGGGAAGATCTGCCGCCGCGCCACGGCGCGCCGCAGGCCGGACTCCAGCTCCTCCTGGCTGAGCGTCGCCTGCTCGAAGAACACCTCCATCAGGCGGTCGTCGGTCTCGGCCACCGCCTCGATCAGCCGGCCGCGCCAGCCCTCCGCCTCCTCCTGGAAGCCGGGGGACTCGGCGCTGAGCTCGGTCGCGGCGGCCTTGCCGTTGCCATCCTTGGTGTAGCGGTAGATCTTGCGGTGCACCAGGTCGACGACGCCGCAGAAGCCCTGCTCGGCGCCGATCGGCAGCTGCACCGGCATCACGGCACGGCCGAAGCGCTGCTGCAGGCCGGCCAGGGCGCGGTCGAAATCGGCGCGCTCGCGGTCCATCTTGGTCAGATGCACCATCACCGGCAGGTCGATCTCGGCGGCGCAGGACCAGACCTTCTCGGTGTTGACCTCGACGCCGGCGACGCCCGAGACGGCCAGGAGCAGCGCGTCGGCGGCGCGCAGGCCCGCCTGGGTCTCGGACAGGAAGATGTGGTACCCGGGGCAGTCGAGCAGGTTGATCTTGTGCTGCTGCCAGGGGACGAAGCAGGGGGCCAGCCCGATCGAGATCCGGCGCTCGGTCTCCTCGTGGTCGAAGTCGGTCAGCGTGTTGCCGTCCTCGACCCGCAGGAGGCGGTTGGTGACTCCCCCGGCATACAGCAGCGCGCTCACCAGGGTGGTCTTGCCGGTGTCGTTATGCCCCGCGACCGCGACGTTCCGGAGCCTGTCAGGACTGTCCGCTTGCATCGTCAATGCCTCCATGAAAGGGCGCTAACGGGCGTCACAATATAGCACAACGGCTGTTACGGCGAATCCGTGCCCGGTACCTAAGCCGTGGAGAATGTGTGGGTTACCGTGCACCTCCCGGAGCCTCGGCGAGAGGGCGGACCGCGCCGCCGGCCGGGCCGCCGCGCGGCGGACAATGTGGGCTAGAATCTGCCAGCAGGGAACTTCCGCGCGATGCTGCCCCTTTCCTCGCCGAGCAAACTGGGTCGCTACGAGATCGTCGACGAGATCGGCAAGGGCGCCATGGGCGTGGTCTACCTGGCGCGCGATCCGCTGATCGGCCGCCTCGTGGCGCTCAAGACCTTCCGCATCGGCTACTCGGTGCGCGACGCCGAGCTCGAGCAGTTCCGCGCCCGCTTCATCCGCGAGGCGCAGAGCGCGGGGATCCTGTCGCACCCCAACATCGTCACCATCCACGACGTGGTGGAGCGCGGCGAGGAGGGGGTGGCCTTCATCGCCATGGAGTACGTGCGCGGCACCAATCTCAAGTCGGTGCTCCAGGAGCCGCAGCGCCCGACGCTCCCCTACGTGGTCGAGATCCTCAGCCAGATCGCCGACGGCCTCGACTACGCCCACTCCTGCAAGGTCATCCACCGCGACATCAAACCGGCCAACATCCTCATCACCACCGACAACCGGGCGAAGATCACCGACTTCGGCATCGCCCGCCTCGACACCTCGAACCTCACCCAGGAGGGGCAGCTGCTCGGCACGCCCAACTACATGTCGCCCGAGCAGATCCTCGGCCGCGACGTGGACAGCCGGGCCGACATCTTCTCGCTCGGCGTGGTGCTCTACGAGATGGTCACCCGCCACAAGCCGTTCCAGGGCGAGAACCTCACGATGGTGAGCCACCGCATCGTCTACGACCAGTTCACCCCGCCGCGCGAGTACGTGAACGACCTGCCGCCGGGCTGCGAGCAGATCCTGGCCAGGGCGCTGGAGAAGGACCCGGCCCGCCGCTACCAGCGGGCGCGCGATATCGCCGACGACCTGCGCAAGGTGCTGGGCAGCGTCGGCACCCGCGACGTGCTCAACGAGACGCAGAGCCTGTCGTCGACCGCCATGCTCCCGGCCGAACGGGTGCCGCCGGGGGTGCGGGCGCTCGGCGGGCCGGCGCCCATGGCACCGACGGCACCCTCGGCACCGAGGGCGCCTCTGGCACAGGTGGCTCCGCTGCCGCCCGTGGCGCCGGCGACCGCCATGGAGCAGCCCGCCGTGGCCGGCGCCACTGCGCCGGGTGCTGTCGCGGCGATGCCGCCCATGCCGCGGGTTCCGCAGGTCCCGGCCGCCCCGGCGTATCCGCATGGCACCCGGCCCATCGCGATGCCGCCCCCCGGGACCCCGGCAGCGGTCGAGGCCGCTCTCGCCGGTGCATCGGCCGCAGCCGCAGCCGGGCTCGCCGCGGCGCCGGGAGCGGCTGGCCCCGTGCCGCCGCCGGCAGCGCCCGCGCCGGCAGGTTCTCCCCACCTCCACCAGGTTCCCGTGTCCGCGCCGCCCGGTGCCGTGGGAGGGGCCGCTGCCGCCGCG
>JASLEW010000669.1 GCA_030150965.1 Thermoanaerobaculia bacterium
ACGCGAGCGCGGCGGCAAGCTCCGCCGCGCGCTCGACCGGCGGCTCGCGTCCGCGGTCGAGCCGTGGAAGGACCGGCCGCTCGCCCTCTTCGGCCACGGCATGGGAGCGCTCGTCGCCTTCGAGCTCGCGCGCCAGCTGCGGGCGACCGGGCGGCCGTCGCCGGTGCACCTGTTCGTGTCGGCGCAGCGGGCGCCGCATCTGCCCGCGACGCAGGCGCCGCTCCATCTCCTGCCCGACGGGCCGTTCATCGCCGGCGTCAATGCCCGGCGCGGCAGGGCGGCCTCGCATCCGGCCGGCTGGCGCTCGGCGGGAACCGCCGGCTTCCTGCTGCCGGTGCTGCGCGCCGACTTCAAGCTGCTCGAGCAGTACGAGCACCCGCCCGGGCCCGCGCTCGACGTGCCGGTCACCGTCTTCGGCGGTATCGAGGACCGCAGCGTCTCGCGCCCCGAGCTCGAGGCCTGGGCCGATCTCACGCGCCAGGCCTGCGTGGTGCGCTGGCTGCCGGGCAATCACTTCTTCGTCCACGAGCACCAGCGCCTGCTCGCGGCCAACCTCCTCCACTCCCTGCAGCTGCCGGTGGCGGAGCGCTCCCCCTCGCGCTCCCTGGAGGCGGTCGAGTTCGTCACCGGATGAAGCAGGCTGGCCGCGGGCCGGCGCCTCTCGATCTCGACCGTCATCAGCCCTTGGGCCAGGACCAGAGCAGGTCCAGGCCGGCGCGCCCTCGCATCGCCGTCGGCGAGACCGGGTTGCGGCCGTCGCAGGCGACGCGACGTTGACCTGGAGCGGCGCGTTGCGCTACCTTGACCAAGGTTGGTCAAGTCGCGGAGAACGTCATGTCGAAGACAAGCTACAACCTGTACGAAGCGAAGACCTCCCTCTCGAAGCTGGTGGATCGTGCGGCGAAGGGCGAGGAGATCACGTTGTCCAAAGCAGGCAAGCCGCTGGCAAAACTGGTCCCGTACCGTCAGCCTTCCTTACCCCGCCAGCCAGGCGGCTGGGAGGGACGCATGCGCATCGCGGATGATTTCGACGCCCCCCTGCCGCCGGAGATCCAAGAGGCCTTCGAGGGCCGAGGGTGAGCCCGGCCAGCCGCCTGCTCCTCGATACCCACGTCTTTCTGTGGTGGCGGGGCGAGCCGTCCAGGATCGCTCCCGCCGTGCGCAGCCGCATCGCGACCACAGATGAAGTCTTTGTCAGTGTCGCTTCCGCCTGGGAGGCTGCGATCAAATCGGCCTTGGGACGCCTCGACCTTCCCGGCAGCATGGAAGCAGGCGTGCTCGCCAGCGGCTTCGAGAAGCTCCTCGTCACGTTCGCACATGCCGAGCGAGCGGCCGGGCTCCCGCTTCACCATCGCGATCCGTTCGATCGCATGCTGATCGCCCAGGCGCAGGCAGACGACCTGACGCTTGTTTCGCACGACCACCTCCTTGAGCCATACGAAGTGAGCGTCCTTTGGACCTGAAGCTGCGCTGGCGATTCCTGGGGTGCGGGGCAGCTTCCCTCGGGAGATCTACCACCAGAGTTGCCGGCTGGTCGCAGTGAGACCGCCCGTGCGTCAAGCCACCCGTGATCGATTGCAGCGGCTCCTCGTGGACGCTCAGCCGCACGTTGCAGGTGCGCTCGAAAAAGAGCAGGCGCCCGGCGAAGCGCTGCTCGACCACCTCGCCGCGCCGGAGGGAGCTTGACAGGGCGGCGACCAGGCCCTTAGCCTTCGGACACCTTCGCACGAAAGGAGCATGCGTTGGCGCGCGCGAGGCCGCTGACCGGCGCTGGCGGCGACCGCGCGTGGCGCCCAACGCTTTCGGCGCGCAGGCGCGCCGAAATCACAGTCTGCTCGACCGGCCATCCGGAGGAGGTCTCGATGCGCTTGCCGCAAGCCAGGATGGGAATCGCCGCAGCCCTGCTCTGCTCCCTTGCTCCCGCCGCCGCGCTGGCCCAGCACCACGGCGACACCTTCGGCGCCCCGCCCTCCACCGTCTCGCCATGCTCCGATACCACGCTGGCCGAGGAGGTCCCGAGCCTGCAGAAGGTCGACATGGCCGTCACCGCCAGCGGCGAGGCACGCAGGTTCTTCAGCCAGGGGATGACGCTCCTCTACGCCTTCAATCACCAGGACGCGATGCGCGCCTTCCGCAAGGCTGCCGCGGTGGACGATCTGTTCGCCATGGCCCACTGGGGGATCGCCCTGGCGGCCGGACCGAACATCAACGTCGGCATCGACCCGACCTGCCAGGAGCTGGCGCACCGCGAGGTCGAGGCGGCCTGGAAGCGCACCCAGGAGCGCCAGGTCACCGCCATGGAACGGGACCTGATCGGCGCGCTGCGGCAGCGCTACAGCGGCGCTCCGTACTTCGAGGCCGCCTACAAGGCGGCCATGGCGGAGGTGGCCCGCAACCACCCGCGCGATCCCGATGTCCTGTCGCTCTACGCCGAGAGCATCATGGACCTGCGGCCATGGGGGCTCTACAACCGGGTCGGCGAGCCGGCCATCGACACTCAGGTTGCCCTCCACCAGCTGCTGGCGGCGAAGAAGATCAGGCCCGACCACATCGGCGCCAACCACTACCTGATCCATGCCATCGAAGCCGGCGGCCTGGACGCGCCGCAGCTGCGCAAGGAGGCGCTCGAGGCCGCCAATCTGCTGCGCACGCGGGTGCCCGACGCGGGGCATCTCCTGCACATGCCCTCGCACATCTTCATGCGCCTGGGGCGTTATGACGACGCGGCGCAGAGCAACCGCGACGCCGTCGCGGCCGACGAGCGGACGGTGGGCAAGGCGTGCCCCGGCCCGCGCTGCCTGCAGTTCTACTATGGCCATTATCTCAGCCACAACCTGTCGTTCCAATCGGCTGCAGCCGCCATGGAGGGGCGCCGCCGGGAGGCCATCGCCGCCGCCAGGCGGACCTCGCAGCATGCCGCGGACTACGTGAAGGACGAGCGCGGCCTCGAGCACTACCTCGCCACCTACTGGATGACCCTGGTCAACTTCCGATGCTGGGACCGCATCCTTGTCGAAGCGCAGCGCGCGAGACGGGACGGCTGCCCCGAGGGCTGCCCGCAGGAGGGCTGCCATCTGTTGAACGCGATGATCCACTGGGCGGAGGGCATGGCGCTCGCCGCGACCGGCAAACCGGCCGAGGCGGAGGAGAGATACAAGGCGTTCAACGAGGCGCGCAACGGGATCTTCCACATCTCCTGGGGCAACAACACGCCGGAGAGCGTGCTCAAGATCGCCGACAACGTCCTGCGGGCGAGGATCGCCGCGGCACGGAACGATCTTCCGGCGGCGATCGAGGCGCTGTCGGTCGCGGTCAGCCTCGAGGACGACCTGATCTACGACGAGCCGCCGACCTGGCTCTACCCCGCCCGCCAGGCATGGGGCGGCGCGCTGATCGCGGACCGCCGCTATGCCGATGCCGCGGCCGTGTTCCAGCAGGACCTCGAATCGAAGCGCAATCCCCACAACGGCAGATCGCTCTTCGGCCTGGCCAACGCGCTCAAGGGAATGTGCGAGCACTGCGGGGACAAGGAGTGGACGGAGTACAAGAAGGCCTGGAGAAACGCCGACCCGGGCTTCGAGCTCACGCTCGCCGACCTCTGGTGCCAGCCCGCGCCCGGGAGCGCCCGCCCCCACGCCTGCCTGCCGGATACGCCGGCGGCGTGCCCCGCGGACGCCGCCTCGGCGCCGGCCGCTGCGCCTGCTGCGCGCGGACGGAGGTGACCGCGACGGCTCCCCGCCGCCGCGGGCCGCGAGAACGAAGGGCGCACCCGGGCTTCCGCTGGTGGTCCAGGACCCGCGGCTGGACCCGCTGCAAGGCGACCCTTCCGCGGGCGGTGCAGGTGCGGGTGCTCGGCGCCTTCGCCGGCGTCGCCCTGGCCCTGGCGGCGATCGGCATCCACGGGCTGCTGTCGTTCAGCGTCTCGCAGCGGCTGCGCGAGATCGGCGTGCGGCGCGCCCTCGGCGCGCAATCGGGCACCATCCTCGCCATGATCCTGCGCAGCGGCGCGCTCGCCGCCGCCGCCGGCGTGCTGCCGGGGCTGGCGCTGGCCTACGCGGCGGGGCGCGCGTTGCAGGGCCTGCTCGCCGGCGTCGAGCCCGGCGACGCGCCGACGTTCGCCGCCGCCGGCGCCCTGTGCCTGGCGATGGCGGTCTCCGGCAGCCTGGCGCCGGCGCTGCGCGCCCTGCGGGTGGACCCGATCACCGTGGTGCGGGCCGAGTAGGCCGCCGACCGCGGGTCACGGGCTCCGCCGGCCGGGAGGATGCACGGAAGCCGCGCGGCCGGCGGCGAGGCGGGGAGACAGGGCGGTCAGCACACGCCGCGCAGCTCTTCGACCGTGCGCTCGTAGGTGGCGCGGACCGTGCGCACGTAGTGCAGAAAGGCCGGGAGCTGCGCCAGGCGCAGGGCCTGGGGCCCGTCGCAGAGCGCCGCCTCCGGCCGGGGGTGGAAATCGATCAGGACCCCCGTGGCCCCGGCGATGACGCCCTGGGCGCTGACCAGGAACACGTCGGGGATCCCCTCCACCGGGCGGTCGAGGCGCCCGACGCTGTGCGAGGGGTCGATGCACACCGGCAGGCGGGTCTGGCGGCGGACCACCGGGACGTGGGCGAAGTCGACCAGGTTGCGGTGCGGGTCGCCCAGGTGGGTCTTGACGCCGCGCAGGCAGAAGACGATGCGCGGGTTGCCCTCGCTCGCCACGTACTCGCAGGCGTTGAGCGACTCCTCGAGCGTGATCCCCATGCCGCGCTTGTAGAGCACGGGGAAGCGCCGCTGCCGGCCGACCGCCTTGAGCAGCTCGAAGTTCTGGGCGTTGCGGGTGCCCACCTGGAGCAGCACGCCGGTGGGATCGCCGGCGGCGGCGAGCGCCTGGTGGATCTCTTCGATCTGCCGCGCGTCGGTGACCTCCATGGCGACCGCGCGGATGCCGTAGCGGCCGGCGAGCTCGAAGACGTAGGGCAGGCAGGCCCCGCCCAGCCCCTGGAAGTCATAGGGGCTGGTGCGCGGCTTGTACGCTCCCATGCGGGTGGTGACGATGCCCGCCTGCTGCAGCGCCGCCATCATCGCCTCGACGTGCTCGCGGGTATCGACGGCGCAGAGCCCGGCGAGCACGTTGAGGGTGCGGTCGTCGAAGCGGACGCCGTTGTACTCGAAACCCGCGCTCTCCGTGCGGTCGTCGTGGCGGCCGATCAGCCGGTAGCGGCTCGAGACGCGCACCACCCGCAGCACGCCGGGCAGCCCCTCGAAGATGTCGGTGGGCACCGCGGCGGTCACCCCGATCAAGTGCACCTCGGTGACCTCCTGCTGGGTGCCGCGGAAGGTGTAGGGGCGCACCTCGATGCCGGCGAACCGCCCGGCGACCCGCTGCACCTCGGCGACGGTGGCGGCGGGGTCTTCGAGGCGAGGCTTGAGGACGATGATCATGCGTGGCCGCGGCTACTCCGGCAGGCCGAGCTCGTCCGGCGAGACCGGCTGGGGGGCGCTGCCGCGATGGTACTTGCCGAGCTGGGGCGGGGTGTAGGCCAGCCGCGCCAGCTGCGGCGCGAGGTCCTTTTGCGGGATGACCACCTCCACCAGCGCCGGCACGTCCTTCAGATGCTCGACGGCGGCGAGGGCGGCGGTCAGCTCGGCGATGGTGCGCACGCGGAAGCCGCGGGCGCCGAAGGCGGTCGCCAGGGCCAGGTAGTCCCAGGCGGGGAGGAGGTCGAAGGGGGCGAACTGGCCGTCGGGGGTGAAGGCCTTGAGGTTGACGAAGGCCTGCTCGATGGCGTAGGCGTCGTTGCTCAGCACGAAGACGACGGCGTTGCACCGCTCGGCGGCGAGGCTCGACAGCTCCTGGCAGATCATGCGGAAGCCGCCGTCGCCGGCGACCACGAAGGGGCGGGTGCCGGAGGCCAGGGCGATGCCGAGCGCGCAGCCGGTCTCGTGGCCGAGGGAGCCCCAGGCCGCCTGGGCGACGAAGCTGTCGCGCGGCAGACCGAAAAGGTTGCCGAACACGTAGAGCGAGGTGCTCTCGCCGAGCACCAGGGTGACCTTGCCGAAGAGGCCGGCGCGGCGCAGGAAGCCGGTGATCTCACGGTAGAAGCTGTTGTACGAGAGCGCCGCGCCCGCGGCCGGCGCGGCCGGCGGGTCGTCGGCCACCTCCGGCAGGGCATCGGCGCGCGGCCCGGCGGCGGCGAAGCGGGCCAGCAGGGCGGCGAGGAAATCCTGCAGCCGGACCTGCCGGTAGTAGCGGTAGCCGATCCTCGCCTCGTTCTCGGTGACCTCGATCATGGCGCCGAAGCTCGCGGCCATGATGTCCAGGTAGTCGTCGGTGATGATGGTGCCCAGGGCGATCGGGCAGTCGGTGGCCTTCATCACCGCGCGGGTGAGCGCCGGCGACGCCGGGCCGGCGTAGGTGCCGAAGAATTTCGGCTGCGCCTCGTCGAGCACCGTCTTGCCGAGGCTGGTGGTGGTGAAGTGGAGGCCGCTCGCATCGACCAGCTGCTGCAACGTGTCCTGCAGCCCGAAGCGGCGGATCTCGACGCCGGCCCACAGGACCGGAAGGCGGGCCTCCTGGATGCGCTGCCAGGCGTCGTCGACGGCGGCCGCCAGGGCGGCGGCATCGCTCGGCTCGGCGGTGGCGGCGAGGGTGCCCCGCGGCGCGGCACAGGGGAGCGTCCAGACGTCCTGCAGCACCTCGATGTAGATCGGCCGCCGGTGGGTGAGCATGGCGACGATGGCGCGGTCGATCTGCTGCGGCGCGGTCTGCGGATCGGCGATGACCTCGGAGGCCACGGTGACGTTCCGGAAGACGATCTGATCGGCCAGGAGGTCGCCGGTGCTGTGGTGGAACAGGATCCCTTCCGTCCGTTCGAGCCGGCGGTTGGCGGTGCTCGGGCTGGCCGAGATCACCGCCACCGGCACCCGCTCGACGTACGAGCCGGCCGTCGCATTGAGGATGCTGAAGCCGCCGACCCCGTACTGCACGCAGGCCGCGCCGATCCCCTTGAGGCGCGCGTAGCCGTCGGCGGCATAGCCGCAGCCCAGCTCGTTGACGTTGGCGATGCGCGCGATGCCCGGCGTGGCGTCGAGCGCCTCCAGGAAGTGGCTGGCGTAGTCGCCGGGGACCGCGAAGAGGTGCTGCAGGCCCGCCTGGCGCAGCCGGGCGATGAGGTATTCCGCGACGTTCATCGTCAGCCCTCCTGGATCTTGGCGAGGCAGCTCGGCGTGACGCCCGCCAGGGTCTTGGCGACGTCCTTGGGGGCCTCGATGCAGCCCTCCAGCGGACCGCAGCCGGGACAGGGATTGGGCATCAGCGCGTAGCTCTTCGGGATCCAGTGCGGCCGGCTCAGGCCGAAGAAGTCCTCCAGCATCGATTCGGCGGTGTCCAGGGCCCCCTCCACCCAGCCCTGGCCGTAGGAGTAGGCCTCGCCCACGATGTAGACGTCCTGGTCCTCCACCGGCTTGCGCATCCGGCACATCACCTCGTCGAGCCGGTAGGCGGCCTTCCATTCGTGCCAGCCGCCGCCGTAGGGGTCCTCGTTCCAGCTGTGGTAGACGGCCGAGTAGGGCATCGGCAGCTCGGGCAGGGCGTGGACCGCCGCCACCTGGCGGTTGGCCACCTCCACCATCTCCGCGGTCGCCGGGAACTCCATCCGCGGCACGATGCGGTCCACCCCCGGCTCCAGGCAGGTGGGCCGGTAGCCCTCGTAGGGCTCGCCGAGCTCCAGCCCCTTCCAGAACGGCACCGTGCTGATGTCGTTGTACGAGGCCATGAGCAGCGAGTTCATGAACGGCAAGCCGCCCTCCTGCTCGGCCTCGGTGCCGAAGTAGTACGTCTGGCGGATCGGCAGGTCGGTGACCGACCGCCCCGCCACCAGGCCGAGGGCGCGCCACCAGGGGCTCTCATAGGCGAGGAAGAGCTTGAAGGCGCTCTGGATCAGCACCGACGGGATGTTCGCCTTGAGCCACGGGTCGTCGAAGAAGCGGCTCCTGACCAGCTCGAGGGAGCGGCGCGGCATCGCCAGGATGACCTTCCTGGCCCGCACCGTCACCCGCTCGGCGCCGGCGAGCAGGGTCTTGCCGTGGGTGGTGACGGTCGGCTCGAAGTGGAGGGTGTAGGGGTACTCTCCGGCGCCGATCTCCAGCTCGGCAAGGCGGTGGTTCATCAGCACCCGCTGCCCCTCGGGCAGGCCGCCGGGGCCGCGGTGATTGAAGCGGTCGGCGAGCTGGATGGGCAGCTGATCGTAGCCCTCGGCCAGGGTCAGGAACTGCGTCTGATCGCTGTACTCGGTGGCGGGAAGCTGGGTGACGGCGTTGGCGTTGGCGACGTTCGCGTCGTAGCCGCCGGCATCCTTCATGAACTGGTATCCCTCGTTGCTCAGCGCCTTGAACATCAGGTCCCAGAAGCCCCACTTCCACAGCGGCTTGCCGAAGGCGCGCACCTTCATGGTGTCGCACAGGCTGAGGTTCGCCATGCCGGGGTAGATGTTGTTCATCACCTGGACCTGGAGGTTGGTCGGTCCCAGGCCGCGCTCGATCCAGGCCAGGTTGTAGGGGACCTTGGCAGGGTCCGCCAGCTGGTGGAGGCGCAGATGCCGGCCGCGCAGGTAGAAAAGGTTGCAATTGGAGCCGACCGGCTCCGGCGCCCCCATCGGGAAGGGCTTGGTCTTCAGATGCAGGTGGTCGACGACGCTCGCCACCATGATGTGCTGGTCGGGGATGTAGCGCATGCCGCCGACCTCCGCCTTGACGTGCGGCAGGCCGGGCATGGTCACGGTGTACAGGCGCCCGCCGATGCGGTCGCTGTACTCGAAAAGGGCGATGCGCGCGTCCGCACCGCGCTCGTGCTGCAGGCGCCAGGCACAGTAGGCGCCGGAGACGCCACCTCCCACGACCGCGACATCCAGATCCATGCTCCTGCTCTCCTCTCTCGCGGCCCGGCCGGCGCCGCGGGCAGGTCCGCCCACCCCGCGCGCCGTCCCCATGCCGCAGCGGCTGTCAACGAAGCTTTCCTGCATCCTAACATCCGGTGAGGAGGCGGGGCCGTGGCGGCCGCGCGGCAGGGCGGCGCCGCCGGCCGCGCGGTGGCGCCGCGCTGCCGGCAT
>JASLEW010000674.1 GCA_030150965.1 Thermoanaerobaculia bacterium
ATCGCCACCGGCTTCGACCGCCTGGGCGCGGAGCGCGCCGAGCGCCCGCGCGGCCTGGCCGCGAGCCTCAACGCCGGCGCCAGCCTGGCCGGCCTGCCGAGCCTCGGCGCCAGCTCCGGCGGCGCGGCCAGGCTGGCGCCGGCGTTGAGGCTCGCGGCCAGGCCGCGCGGGCGCTCGGCGCGCTCCGCGCCCAGGCGGTCGAAGCCGGTGGCGATCACCGTCACCTTCATCGCCTCCTCGAGGTTGGGATCGATCACCATGCCGGAGATGATGTTGGCGTCGGGATCGACGGCGTCGGAGATGATGCGCGCCGCCTCGGCGACCTCGTGCAGCGTCAGGTCGTGGCCGCCGGAGATGTTGATCAGCACGCCGCGCGCGCCCTGGATGGAGGTCTCCTCGAGCAGCGGCGAGGAGATCGCCCGCTGCGCCGCCTCCAGGGCGCGGTGCTCGCCCTTGGCCACGCCCGTGCCCATGAGCGCCATGCCCATGCCGGTCATGATGGTGCGCACGTCGGCGAAGTCGACGTTGATCTCGCCGGGGATGGTGATCAGGTCGCTGATCCCCTGCACCGCCTGGCGCAGCACGTCGTCGGCGATGCGGAACGCCTCGGACAGCGGCGTGCCGCGCTCGACGAAGTTGAGCAGGCGCTCGTTGGGAATGGTGATGAGCGTATCGACCGCGCTGCGCAGCTCGTCCACGCCGCGCTCGGCGAGCTGCATGCGGCGCCGGCCCTCGAAGCCGAAGGGCTTGGTCACCACCGCCACGGTGAGCGCGCCGATCTCGGCGGCGAGCGAGGCGATGATCGGCGCCGCGCCGGTGCCGGTGCCGCCGCCCAGGCCGGCGGTCAGGAAGACCATGTCGGCCCCTTCGAGCGCCTCCAGGATGCGCTCGGTGTCCTCGAGCGCCGCCTTGCGCCCCATCTCGGGGTCGGCCCCCGCGCCCAGGCCCTTGGTGAGCAGGCTGCCGATCTGCAGCTTGTGCGGCGCGCGGCATTTCTGCAGCGCCTGCAGGTCGGTGTTGGCGGAGATGAACTCGACGCCGCGCAGCTGGGCGTCGATCATGCGGTTCACCGCGTTGCCGCCGCCGCCGCCGACGCCGATCACCTTGATCCGCGCGGGCACCGCGTCCGCGTCGGGCAGGATCGCCGGCGCCTCCTTCTTCTCACGCGTCTCCTGGTCGTCGAACAGAATCATGAAGCACCCCCTTTTGGGTTGAAGCGGCTCCGCTTATAGCAGGTCCGAAAACATACCGCGCAGGCTGCCCACCATGCCGCGCATGCTGAAACCCGAACGCTTCTGGACCTTCACCTGGCTCTCCTCGGCGCCCTGGGCGTAGAGCAGCAACCCCGAGGCCGTGGACCAGGTCGGGCTGCTGATGACGTCCACCAGCCCGCCCAGGCCGCGCGGCAGGCCGTAGCGCACGCCGGCGTCGAACACCTGCTCCGCCAGCTCCAGGAGCCCGTCGAGCTGCGCGCCGCCGCCGGTCAGCACCACGCCGCCGCGCAGCCCCTCGTCGGACGCGTGGCGGCGCAGGTCGTCGCGCAGCAGGTTGAACAGCTCCTCGGCGCGCGGCTGCAGGATCTCGCACAGTTCGCGCCGTGGCACCACGCGCGAGCCGCCGCCCGCCACCGTGGGGATCGAGATGCCGTCCTCCTCGGTGACCATGCTCGGCAGGCAGCAGCCCTGCTTCACCTTGATCCGCTCGGCCTCGGCGAACGGCGTGCGCAGCACCATCGCCAGGTCGTTGGTGAAGTGGCCGGCGCCGATCGGCGCCACCGCGCTGTACTGGATCTCGCCCTCGGCGAAGAGCGCGTACTCGGTGGTGCCGGCGCCGACGTCCACCAGGAGTACGCCCAGCTCGCGCTCGTCGGGCGACAGCACCGCCTCGGCGGTGGCGAGCGGCTCGAAGACCATCTCCACCACCTCGACGCCGGCGCGGTTGACGCAGGTGAGCAGGGTGCGCGAGCGCGTGATGTTGCCGGTCACCAGGTGCACCATCACCTCCAGGCGCGTGCCCAGCATCCCCAGCGGATCGTCGATCCCGCCCTGCTCGTCGACGATGAACTCCTGCGGCACCGCGTGCAGGATCTCGCGGTCCGACGGCAGCGCCGCGGACTGGGCCGCCTCCAGCACCCGTTGGATGTCCTGGCGGGTGATCTCGCGGTCCTTGCGCGACACCGACACCATGCCGCGCGAGTTGACGCTGCGGATGTCGGCCCCGGCCACGCCCACGTAGGCGCGCGAGATCTCGACGCCCGCCATCACCTCGGCTTCCTCGCTCGCCTGCTTGAGCGCCTCGACCGTCGCCTCGACGTTGACGATGTTGCCCTTGCGGGTGCCGCGGTTGGGGGCGAGCCCCTTGCCCACCACCTCCATCGCACCCTTGCCGTCGCGTTGCCCGATGAGCACGCCCACCTTCGAGGATCCGATGTCGATGCCCACGAAGTACGGTTCCGGCTTGGCCATGGTTCGAGCCCCTCCAAAGTTTCTAGCCGCCGGCGCCGGAAGCGGCGGGCGCCCCGGCGCCGGGCGGCATGGACGGAACGGTTGAGGCGGGCGGCGCGGCGGGCGCCCCCCGCGGGATGGCCGGCGGCGGCGCCGGCAGCGCGGTCGCTCCCGGAGCCGGCGCCGCCGCCGGCTGGATCACGATGCGGCGGGCGGAGCGCAGATCGACCTTGGCCAGCGCCGGGTAGCGGCGCCGGAGCTCGGGGAGCAGCTCTTCGAAGCGGCCGAGATTGCCGGCCAGCCGGCTGCCGCGGACCAGCAGCGGGCACGGCAGCGTCTCGATCCGCAGCAGGTAATCGTCGTCGTCGACCGCCTCGATCTCGGCCAGCGACGCCGCCCAGGCCGGGCGCAGCTGCCGCAGCTGCGCGGCCAGCCGCAGCGCACCGGCGACCGCGCCCAGGCTCTCGGC
>JASLEW010000709.1 GCA_030150965.1 Thermoanaerobaculia bacterium
GGCGCGCCGGCATCGTCGAGGCAGACCACCGCGCCGGCCACCGCCGCCGCCCCGCCGAGGCGCGCGAGCAGGTGGCGTTGGGCGAGCAGCACCGGCGCGCCGGCGTCGGCCACCATGTGGAGCGACCGCTCGACCGGATGGTCGGGGTCGAGCGGCAGGTAGGCTGCGCCCGCCTCCAGGATCGCGAGCAGACCCACCAGCAGACCCGCCGACCGCTCGGCCGCGATCGCCACCACCGTCTCCGGACCGGCGCCGAGACCCCGCAGGTGGCGGGCGAGCGCCGCGGCCCGCGCCGCGAGCGCGCCGTAGCTCACGGCTTCGTCCGTGGCGTCGTCCAACACCGCCAGGGCCGCCGGCGTCCGCCGCGCCTGCGCGGCGAAGAGGTCGTGCAGGCACGGGTCCGCGCGGTACGGCGCCGCGGTGTCGTTCCATTCGAGCAGCTGCTGGCGCTCGGCGGCACCGAACCAGGGCAGATCCGCGATGGCGCGGGCGGCCGGCCGCTCCTCGCCCCCGGCGACCGCGGCGAGCAGGGTCTGGAAACGGTCCGCCAGGCGGGCGGCGGTCGCCGCGTCGAAGAGATCGCGGCTGTACTCGAAGGCGAGCACCAGGCCCTCCGGTGTCTCGCGCGCGGCCAGCGTGAGATCGAACTTGGCCGTCGCCGGCGGGAAGCCGGAGAGCTCCAGGGTGAGGCCGCCGCCGGCGTCCTCGTCCGCGGCGACGATCGTCTGCCGGAGGGCGCCGCTCTCCGCCTGGTTGTGCAGCACCAGGAGAACCTGAAACAGCGGCGTGGCGCCCAGCTCCCGCCGCGGGTGCAGGGCTTCCACCAGCTTCTCGAACGGCAGGTCCTGATGGGCGAAGGCGGCGAGGCTCGCCTGCCGCACCCGCGCCAGCAGCTCGTCGAAGCTCGGCCGGCCGGAGAGGTCGGCGCGGAGGGCCAGGGTGTTCACGAAGCAACCGATCAGCCCCTCCAGCTCCAGCCGTCCGCGGTTGGCCACCGGCGAGCCGACCACCAGGTCCACCGCCCCGGTGAGGCGGTGGAGGAGCACGTCGAAGGCCGCGAGGAGGCCCATGAAGAGCGTCGCTCCCTGATGCCTCATCCGGCGGCGAAACGCTGCGGCAAGGCCGGGCGCGACGAGCGCCACGGTGGCGGCGCCGCGCAGCGTTGCCACCGGCGGACGCGGCCGGTCGGTGGGGAGCGCGAGCTGGGCCGGCGCGCCGGCGAGGGCCTGCCGCCACCAGGCGAGCTGGGCGTCCAGCACCGGCCCGGCGAGCCACTGCCGCTGCCAGCGCGCGAAGTCGGCATACTGCACGGGCAGCGGCGCCAGCGGCAAGGGACCACCCTCGGTCCGCGCGGGCGGCGGCGGCGGCATCGCCGCGCAGTGCGGATGAGGCAGGGGCTGCGACGCCAGCGCCAAGGGACCCTCCGTGGTCCGCGCGGGCAGCGGCGGCGGTGAGAGGCGCTGCGAATGAGGCAGGTGCTGCGCTTTCGCCTGCGCGAGGCGCGCGGCGCGCCCGGCGCGGTAGAGCGCCCGCAGCTCGCGCACCAGGACCGCCGTCGACCAGCCGTCGGCGACGATGTGATGCAGCACCAGCACCAGGAGGTGGCGGCGCGGCGCGAGGCGCAACAGCACCGCGCGCGCCAGGGGGCCGGCGGCGAGGTCGAACGGCCGGCGCGCCACCCGCTCGCCGAGCGCCCAGCCCGCCACGGCGGCGCGCGGGCCGAGGGCCGCGAGGTCCACCTGCGGCGGCGCGAGCCGCAGCGCATCCTGCGTCACGGCCACCGGCACGCCGCCGGCCTCCGGGTAGGCCGAGCGCAGCACGTCGTGGCGCCGGGCGATGCCGTCGAGGCTGGCGCCGAGCAGCGCCGGATCGAGATCGCCCACCAGGAGCAGCGCTCCGGGAACGTTGTACACCGCGCTTCCCGGCGCCAGCTGATCGAGGAACCAGATGCGCTCCTGGGCGTACGACAGCACCGTGGCGCCCGCTCCGCCGCCGCGGGTGAGCGCCGGCAGCACCGGCAGCGCCGGCGATGCCGGAGCCGCCGAGGCCAGGCCGGGGGACCGCGGCAGTCCCATCTGCTGGATCGCCGCCGCCAGCGACGCGACCGTCGGATGGTCGAAGAGCGCGCGCAGCGGCAGCTCGATGCCGAAGGCCTGCCGCACCCGCGACACCACCCGGGTGGCGAGCAGCGAGTGGCCGCCGAGCGCGAAGAAATCGTCGTCGGCGCCGAGCGGGACCTGGTCCGGCGCGCCGGAGAGTCCGAGCGCGTCGGCCCAGATGGCCGCCAGCTCCTCCTCGGCCGCGGTGCGCGGCTCCCGGCGCCCGCCGCCGCTCGCCGCGGCGCCGGCGCCCCAGACCGGTTCCGGCAGCGCCTCGCGGTCGAGCTTGCCATGGGCGGTCAGCGGCAGCCGGTCGAGGCGCACGAAAGCGGCGGGCACCATGGCGGCCGGCAGGCGGGCGACGAGGAAGTCGCGCAGCTCGCGGGCGCCCACCTCCGGCGGCGCCACGACGTAGGCCGCCAGGCGCCTGCCCCCGCCGCCCGGGTCGGGGTGGTCGACCACCGCCGCGCCGCCGACCCGCGGGTGACGGCCGAGCGCCGCCTCGATCTCGCCGAGCTCGATGCGGACGCCGCGCACCTTCACCTGGCGGTCGATCCGGCCCAGGAACTCGACGGTGCCGTCGGCGCGGAAGCGGGCCAGGTCGCCGGTGCGGTAGAGACGGCCGGCGGCGGGCGCGGCGCCCGATGCCGCCGGCGCCGGCTCCTGGAACGGATCGGGGATGAAGGCCGCCGCGGTGAGCTCGGGGCACGCCAGGTAGCCGCGCGCCAGCTGCGGTCCGCCGATCACCAGCTCGCCGGGCGTCCCCGCCGGCACCGGCCGGTGCTCGCGGTCGAGCACGTAAAGCCGCGTCCCGGCGATCGGCCGGCCAAGCGGCACGGTGGGACCGCCGGCGCCGCCGGGCCGGCACCGCGTCTCGCTCACCGAGACGGTGGCCTCGGTCGGGCCGTAGCGCGCCAGGAGCGCCGGCGCCGGCTCTCCCATGGCGGCGAAGAAGCGCCGCGGCAGGTCTCCCGGCACCCGGTCGCCGCCGGTCACCACCCGCGCCAGCTCCGCGGCGCCGGCAAAGCCATCCTCGGCGAGCAGCTCCAGCAGCAGCGGCGGCGGCACGTTGAGGTGGGTGACGGCAAGCTCGCCGATCCGGCGCGCCAGCCAGGGTGTGTCCTGCTGGCGCGCCGCCGGAACGAGCACCAGCGTCGCCCCCCTCCACAGCGGCCCGAAGATCTCGACCACCGAGACGTCGAAGCCGAGGCGGGTGCGCTGCAGCACGCGCGCTTCCGGCGGCAGGTCGCCGAGCTGGAAATGCAGCCGGTTGGCGATCGCCCGGTGAGGGATGACGACCCCCTTGGGAACGCCGGTCGATCCCGAGGTGTAGATCACGTAGGCGGCCGACTCGGGAGTGATCGCCGGCCGCGGGCGGCTCGCGATCGCTCCGGCCGCCGCGGCTGCCTCGACCGCTCCCGCCGCTTCGGCCGCTTCGGCCGCCGCCGCGCCGTTCGCCGGCGGATCGAGCGGCTGCCACGGCGCCGCCGCGGCAAGGCCGGGGAGGCGCCGCGCGATGCCGCTCTCCATCAGCAGCAGCGCCGGCCGCGCGGTGGCGATCACCTGCGCCAGGCGCTCGGCGGGCTGGGTCGGGTCGAGCGGCAGGTAGGCGGCGCCTGCCGCCAGGATGCCAAGCAGGCCGGCGACGAGGTCGAACGACGGCTCGGCGCAGATGGCGACGATCCGCTCGGGACCCACCCCCCGGGCGGCGATGCGGCCGGCGAGGCGCGCGGCGCGTGCGGCCAGCGCCGCGTAGGTGAGATGCTCGACCGGTGGGACCGCCCCGGGGCCGTCCACACCATCGCGCAGGGCGGCCAGGGCCACCGCATCCGGCACCCGCACCGCCTGGCGCTCGAAGGGCGCGTGCAGCAGGGCGTCGCCACCCGCCTCCCACGGGGCCGCATGCCACTCGCAGCGCAGCTGGTGACGCTCCGCCGCCGAGAGCAGCGGCAGCGCGGAGAGCGGCGACGACGACGCGCCGGCGATGCCCGCGAGGAGGTTCAGCCACTGCCCGGCCAGGCGTGCCACGGTCGCCGGCTGGAACAGGCCGGCGCGGTAGGTGAAGGCGCCGGCGAGCGCGCCGCCCGCCGCCGGCGTGACGGCGAGCGAGAGATCGAGCTTCGCCGTGCCGCTATCGCCGGCGAGCGCCTCGACGGCAAGACCGGCGAGGGCCGGCGCCGGCAGCGCCGGCTGCTCCGCCAGCATCACCTGGAACAGCGGCGTCGCCGCCGCGCCGCCGCCGCGCCCGCCGAGCTCCACCACCAGCTGATCGAACGGCACGTCCTGATGGGCGTAGGCGGCCAGGGCCGTCTCCCGCACCCGGGCGAGGAGCGTGTCGAAGCCCGGATCGCCGCCGAGGTCGAGGCGCAGCACCAGGGTGTTGACGAAGAGGCCGACGAGATCGGCGAGCGGTGGCAGATCGCGGTTCGCCACCGGCGTGCCGAGCGTCACGTCGCGCTGGCCGGTGACGCGCAGCAGCAGGACGCCGAGCGCCGCCACCTGCACCATGAACGACGAGGCGCCCTGCCGCACCGCCACCCCGCGCAGCGCCGCCGCCACCGGTGCCGGCAC
>JASLEW010000760.1 GCA_030150965.1 Thermoanaerobaculia bacterium
CGCGGCCGCCCGGCGCGCCTCGGCCGCGCGGCTGGGACGGCGGCCGTTCGATCTGGCCCGCGGCCCGCTGCTGCGCGCCGCCCTGCTGCGCCTGGGCGCGGCGGAGCACCGGCTGATCCTCGCGCTCCACCACATCGTGGCCGACGGCTGGTCAGTCGAGGTGTTCCTGCGCGAGCTGACGGCGCTCTACGCGGCGCTCGCCGCCGGCCGCCCCTCGCCGCTTCCCGAGCTGCCGCTCCAGTACCTCGACTTCGCGCGCTGGCAGCGGCGCTGGCTGAGCGGGGCGGTGCTGGACGGTCACCTCGCCCACTGGCGCCGGGCGCTGGCCGGCGCGCCGGCGCAGATCACCCTGCCGACCGACCGGCCGCGGCCCGCGGTTCAGGGGTTCCGCGGCGGACGGGCCGCGGCGCTGGTGCCGCCGGCGGGCGCGGCGGGGCTGCGCCGCCTGGCGCGCGACGGTGGCGCGACCCTGTTCATGGTGCTGCTCGCCGCCCTGGACGTGGTGCTGGCGCGCTGGAGCGGCCAGGACGACCTGGTGGTGGGCACGCCGATCGCCAACCGCGAGCGGGTGGAGATCGAGGGGCTCATCGGCTGCTTCGTCAATCTCCTGGCGCTGCGCGCCGTCCTCACCGGCGGCGCCGGGTCCGGGCCCTCCTTCGCCGAGCTGCTGGCGCGCGTGCGGCAGGCGAGCCTGGAAGCCTACGCCCACCAGGACCTGCCGTTCGAGAAGCTGGTCGAGGAGCTGGCGCCGGCGCGCGACCTCGGCGCGGCGCCGCTCTTCCAGGTGCTCCTGGTGCTGCAGAACGCCTGGCGCGGCCTGCGCTTCCCGGCCGCCGCCGGGTTGACGCTGGAGTCCGAGGGCGTCGAGACCGGCACCTCCAAGCTCGACCTTACGGTGGCGGCGGCCGAGACGGCCGAGGGGCTGGCCCTCACCCTCGAGTTCAGCCGCGACCTGTTCGACGCCGCCACCATCAAGCGGCTGGCGGCACGGCTCGCCGCCCTCCTCGGCGGTCTGGCGGATGGCGGCGCCGCCGCCCTGGCGGGGGTGCCGGTGGCCGACATCCCGCTGCTGAGCGCCGCCGAGCGCCAGCAGCTGAGCGAGTGGAACGACACCGCGGTCTCGTTCGACGCAGCGGTGGAAGGCGCGCAGCCCGGGCGGAGGGAGGGAACCGCCAGGGCCGGCGGGACCGCCGCCAGGGCCAGCGGGACCGCCGCCAGGGCCGCCGGGACCACCGCCAGGGCCAGCGGGACCGCCGCCAGGGCCGCCGGGACCACCGCCAGGGCCGCCGGGACCACCGCCAGGGCCGCCGGGACCACCGCCAAGGCTAGCGGGACCGCCGGGACCGCCGGGACCGCCGGGGCCGCCGTGGCCGGCGGGACCGCCGCGACCGCCAGCACCGCCGGAGCTGCCAGCACCGCCGGGGCCGGGGCCGCCCGGGCCACCGGGCCAGCCGCCGGGGAGACGGCCCCGTGGGATCCGGCGCCGACGCTGCACGGGCTGATCGAGCGGCAGGTGAGGCGCTCGCCGCGGGCCATCGCCGTGGTGGCGGCGGACGGCACGCTCACCTACCGCCAGCTGAACGCCGGGGCCAACCGGCTGGCGCGCCACCTGCGCGCCCTCGGCGTGGGCGCGGTGGACGGCGAGGACGGCACGGCCGAGGAGACGGTGGTGCCGATCTGCATCGAGCGCTCGGCTGCCATGGTCGTCGGGCTGCTCGCCATCCTCAAGGCCGGCGGCGCCTACCTGCCGCTCGACCCCGACCATCCGCCGGAGCGCCTGGCGGCGATGCTGCGCGAAGCGGGCGCGCCGCTGTTGCTCACCCGGCGCGGGCTGCAGCCGCTCCTGGAGGCGCAGGCCGCCGCGGTGCTCGACCTGGGCGCGCCGGCGCCCCCCTGGGCGCGGCGCTCGGGCGCCGATCTGCCGGCCGCGGCGCGTGCCGGCTCTCCCGGCGCTCGCCGCGCCCCAGCCGCCGAACCCGGCGACGCCGCCGGCCGGCTGGCCTACGTGATCTATACCTCCGGCTCCACCGGCCGCCCCAAGGGGGTGATGAACACCCACCGCGGCATCGTCAACCGGCTGTTCTGGATGCAGGCGCGCTACCGCCTGGGGCCCGCCGACCGGGTGATGCAGAAGACGCCGTTCAGCTTCGACGTCTCGGTATGGGAGCTGTTCTGGCCGCTGCTCGCCGGGGCGCGGCTGGTGATGGCGCTCCCCGGCGGCCATCGCGATCCGGCCTACCTGCTGCGCACCCTCGCCGAGGAGCGGATCACCACGGTGCATTTCGTGCCGTCGATGCTGCGCGCCTTCCTGGACGGCGTCGCGGCCCGGGATCCGCCGCCGGCCGGCGGCGAGCTGCCCCGCCTGCGGCGCGTGCTGGCGAGCGGCGAGGGGCTCCCCAGGGAGCTGGAGCGGCGGTATCACGCGCGCTTCGGCGCGCCGCTGCACAACCTCTACGGCCCGACCGAGGCGGCGGTGGACGTGAGCAGCTGGGAGTGCGATCCGGCGGGCGCGCGGGCGGTGATCCCGATCGGCCGGCCGGTGGCCAACACCTGGCTGCGGCTTCTCGACCGCCGGGGGCACGACGTGCCGGCCGGCGTCACCGGCGAGCTGTGCATCGGCGGCGTGCAGCTCGCCCGCGGCTACCTGGGCCAGCCCGCGCTCACCGCCGAGCGCTTCGTGCCCGAGCCGCCGCCGCCGCGCGCCGCGGGCGACCCCGCCGCTGCGCCGCCGCGCGCCGC
>JASLEW010000874.1 GCA_030150965.1 Thermoanaerobaculia bacterium
CTGTGGGTGCTCTACCGCCCGGGCGCGGCGGGCGCGCCGGTGGCGCCGGGCGGCGGCACGGTCGGCGGGATCGGCGGGATCGGCGGCGGGGTCGCGGGCTTCGGCCGCGGCGACGTGCTGACGCTCGCCGGCACGCTCGCCTTCTCCTGCCACATCGTGGGCATCGAGCGCGCGGTGCGCCTGCGCTCCTCGGCGCTCGCGCCGCTCGCCGTCGTCCAGTTCGCGGTGGTCGCGCTGCTCGCCGCGCCGTCGCTCGCCGCGGCGCCGCCGCGCGCCGCCGAGCTCACCCCGTTCGCCCTCTTCGCTGTCGGCGTCTGCGGGGTGCTGGCGACCGCCCTCGCCTATCTCTGCCAGCTCTACGCCCAGCGCCACCTCGCCGCCACCGAGACCGTCGTGCTGCTGACCTTCGAGCCGGTGGTCGCGGCGCTCGTCTCGGTGGCCGCGGGCCGCGACCGCCTCACCCTCTCGCTCGTCCTCGGCGGCGCGCTGATCCTCGCCGCCATGCTGTTCGCCGAGCTGGGCGGCGGCCCCGAGGCGGTGCCGCCGGCGGTGGCGGCGCCGTCGCCGTAACCGGCCCCAGCCGCCGGGAGCAGGTCCCAACCGCCTGCCCACGGCCCGCCCGGTTGGCCGGAGGATGGAGATCGGGGAGCGGGATCGGGCGCGCCGCCCCACCCGCCGCGAGGGCAGGCGAGGCGGGCGCCGGACCGCAGGGATGGATCAGAAGTTCTTGATGGTCGCCGTCGTGCCGTCCAGCTTGGTGATGTCGATCGAGAAGTTCTCCTTGTAGGTCCACGCCTGGTCCTGCAGGTAGTGCAGCGCCACCGCCTCACCGAGCAGCAGCGAGATGTCGGTGTCGCTGCGCCAGTGGATGCCGGCGTGGATGCCGTGGCCGAAGGAGATGTTGTGGCCCAGCTTGTGCAGCTCGCCGTTGACCGTCAGCTTGTCGGCGCCCGGGCCGGTGTACTTGACCGGCTTCTTGCCGTCGGTGGAGATCAGCGGGTCCTTGATCGGGGTCTTGCCGTCGAAGAAGAACTTGAGCGCGGTGATGCAGGCGCCGCCCACCGTGCCATGGCCGGTCGGATAGGCCGGATGGGCGGGAGACCCCTCGGGGAACGCCTGGGAGAGCAGGAAGCTCTTGTACTTCTTCTGGCTCTCGGCCAGGGCCTGCGAGTTGAGGATGATCGGGTCCAGGTGCTTGGCCGCCTCGGGCAGGTTCGGGGCGCCGGTCTTGAGCAGCTCCACCAGCCCGCCGCCGGACTCCGGCCGGTGCCGCAGGTGCACGATCCACTTCTGCCACCAGACGGTGTTGATCGCCGTGCGCGCCACCTCGCCCAGCGTCGAGGCGATGTCGGGACCGCCGAAGGTGCCGAAGGCGACCTGGTTCTTGTACTTGGTGTAGGGGCTTCCGGGGTTCGCCGGGACGTTCAGCGTCTTGAGCACGAGATAGGCGATGAGATAGGCCTGGTACAGCTCGTCCACGTGGGTGTAGGAGGCGAGGCCGCGGCCGTCGTAGAGGTACGCCTGGGAGGTGGGGTTCGCCATCGGCGGCGTGAAGCCGTCCTGCACCTTCGCCCAGTCCTGGAGGGTGGTCATGTAGTCCGTGTCGGCGGGCAGGATGTCCAGCTGCTGGCTGATCGGCACCACGCCGAGCTGCGTCGGCGTGATCGCCAGCTGCGAGACGTAGGGGCCGTCGGTCTCGCCGGCGAAATAGCCGGGGAACGCCTTGGAGGGGCCGCCGCGGAAGAGCAGCTCCGGCGTCACGTTGCCGCTGCCGTCGCGCGGCCCGGTGTAGGTGGCGAGGCCGGAGATCTCCTTGGCGGCGGCCACCGCCGTCGCATCGGACGGGTAGTCGGCGAAGGCCACGTCGCGCAGCAGCGACGCCCAGTAGAGCTCCACCAGCTCGGTCGCGTATTCGGGGCTCGCCACCTTCGGCGCGGCGGGGACGAGCGGCGCGCCGAAGTTCTGCGAATCGGTGCCCACCAGGGTGAGGGCGAAGGCCCCCTGCGGGCCGTTGAGCGGCCGCCCGAGGCCGAGCAGGCCGGGGACCTCGAAATTGGCGTTGCCCAGGTTGCCGGGCGTCCCCAGCGCCTTCCTGAACTCATGGAACGCATGCGGATTGACGATGCCGGGGCTGTCCTGCTTCAGGCACTTGGTGTAGGTGCCGGACTTGTCGTGATAGGTCGCCTCGTCGCCGTTGGTCGGATGCGCGGGAAGCTTCGCCGTCGGCACCGCCTCGGCAGTCGCGGTGCCGAAACGCACCTCGAAAGCGTTCTTCCCCTCCTTGTCCGTGACACCGCTCGGCGAGCAGTGCGGTCCCGGCTGCGGCAATTTGCTCAAATCGGACATCGGTGAATCTCCTTTGTTTCGCTGACGTCGGCAGCGACGGCGGCGACGGCGACGGCGGCGACGGCTGCGACGGCTGCGAGCGGCGGCGAGGGACAATCCCCGCGTCGCACGATCCTCTCGTCCCTTCCCATCGGCCGGCGGTATCCACACCGGATGCCCGGGCCTGGGGGCGAGAGGGCAAACGCCCATCTTAACCGCTACTTCTGATTCTTGTCAATGACGCAGACGCGATCTGCTCGGTACAGCTCGGTACAGCGCTCAGCTCGGCCAGGCGCGGCGCGCGGACGAACAACCTCCCTTCCCCTTCGACCTTCCCGCCGCGGAAACCACCTCCCCCCGCGGGGTGAGACGGACACCCGGCGAGGTTTCTCGGCAGCATCCCGGCCCCTGCCGTCCCTGCCGCCGGGCGCGCCACGGGCGTGGCCCGGCTTGCTCCCGCCACCCCAGCCCCGGGC
>JASLEW010000882.1 GCA_030150965.1 Thermoanaerobaculia bacterium
GGTCCGGGAGCTCGCCGCCGCCGGCCTGCGCTGCGTGCAGGCGGTGGCACCGGCGCTCGCGGCCGGCGACCGCCGCCGCCTGGCCGACGCCGCGCCGGGTCTGGACGAGGCGGCGCTCAACGCCCTCTTCCACCGTCCGCCGCCGGCCGAGCGGGCGCTGGCGCAAGCCGCCTACCGCCACGGCCTGGCGCCCTTCCTGCCGCGCCCCCTGCCGGCGCGCCCGGGCACCCTCGCCGAGAACCGCCGCGTCGCCGGCTGCCTGGGGCTCGCGGCCGAGCTCTGGCTGCGCCTGGGCCGGCCGGTCGAGGAGGCGCAGTCGCTCTTCCGCGCCGCCCGCTGGCTGGACGCCACCGCCTACGACGTGGCCGCGCTCCGCCGCGAGCGCAACCTGGCGGTGGTGACCGCCTTCGGCGACCTCGCCCGCCAGGCGGTCACCGACGCCGTCGATCACGGCGAGCCGGCGCTGCTCACCAGCCTGCTCGCCGAGTACCTGGGGGACCCGCCGCCGGCAGCCGCCAGAAGGTAGAATCGGCGCCCGGCCACCCGGATGCCGCCCCTGGCGCCGGCAGCCGGATTGCCGCCGGCTCACCGGCAGCGCGGCAGGGCCGGCCGCCGGCTGCTGGCGCCGGCCGGGACCGGCGCCTGGCTTGGCCATCTCCAGCGGAGCCCCCACCATGAGCCCCAGCCCGTCCATCCCGCCGATCGACCTGCGCTCCGACACCGTCACCCGGCCGGACGACGAGATGCGCCGCGCCATGGCCGCCGCCGAGGTGGGCGACGACGTGTTCGGCGAGGACCCGACGGTCCTGCGGCTGGAGGAGGAGGCCGCCGCCGCGGTGGGGCAGGAGGCGGCGCTCTTCGTGCCCACCGGCACGATGGGCAACCAGATCGCCCTCCACCTCCACGGCACCTCGGGGAGCGAGGTGATCTGCGACGCCCGCAGCCACACGATGAACATGGAGATGGGGGGCATGTCGGCGCTCTCGGGACTCACGCCGCGCGCCCTCCACTCGCCCCGGGGCCTGCTCGATCCCGCCGCGGTCGAGGAGGCGGTGGTCCCCGGCGGCATGCTGCGCGCCCGCACCTGCCTGCTGATGATCGAGAACAGCTGCAACCTGGCCGGCGGCACGGTCTACGACCGCCCGCGCCTCGACGCGCTCCTCGCCGTGGCCCGCCGCCACGGCCTGCCGGCCCACCTCGACGGCGCGCGCATCTTCAACGCCGCGGCGGCCCTCGGCACCACGGCCCTGGACCTCGCCCGCGGCTTCGACACCGTGATGTTCTGCCTGTCCAAGGGTCTCGGCGCCCCGGTCGGGTCGCTCCTCTGCGGCAGCCGGGCGCTGATCGCCGAGGGGCGCCGGGTGCGCAAGATGTTCGGCGGCGGCATGCGCCAGGCCGGCGTCCTCGCCGCCGCCGGCCTGGTCGCCCTGCGCCGCGGCCCCGCCCGCCTCCCCGACGACCACGCCAACGCCGCCCGCCTGGCCGCGGCGCTGGCCGAGCTGCCGGGCATCGACCTCGATCCGTCCGCCGTCCGCACCAACATCATCGTCTGCCGGCTGAAGCCCGAGGAGCTCGCCGGCGCCGGCATCGGCACCGGTTCCATGGCCGGCGCCGCCGCTGCACCGGCCGGCCCCGCTGCCGGCGGTGTCGGCGCCGCCGCCGATGCCGGAGGCCGGGCCGCTCCCGCCGATCCGGCCGCGGCGCTCATCGCCCGCCTGCGCGCCGCCGGTCTGCTCATCAGCCCGGTCAGCCGCCTGGAGGTGCGGATGGTGACCCACCGCGACGCCGGGCGCGAGGCGATCGAGGAGGCCATCACCCGCCTGCGCGCCATGCTCGGAGCCAAGGGAGCCAGGGGCGCCCCGGTGGCGCTTTCGACCTGACACCCGGGCTCGCCGGGCGGCTGGCTCCGCCGGGGCCGCCCGCCGAGGCCGACCGGCCGGTGAGCCGGATCCCACCGATGGCAGCGGCGTGGCGGATGGCGGCGAGCTCCAGCAGGCTGCTGAAAAATCCCGCACGCCGCGCTGCGCCCTGCGGGTTGCGGCGGCGCGGGGCCGTCTGCGGCGTTGCCGCTCCTCGACGATGTCCCGGCATCGCCTGCGTCGCGGCGCCTTGCATCCGGCCCCGCGGCGCTCGCGCCGCTCGGGTCGTGACGCACGGCCTTTTTCAGCAGCCTGCTACGGCACGAGGCTCGACAACCGCGCGACCGGCGCGACCGCAGCGCCCCCGGCCACCAGGCCTACCGCGGCAGCCGCGCCACGAAGTCGATCTCCACCATGGCGCCGAGCGGCAGCGCCGCCACCTGCACCGTCGAGCGCGCCGGGCGGTGGTCGCCCATCGCCTCGGCATAGAGGGCGTTGAGGCGCGGGAAATCGGCCAGGTTGGTGACGAAGACGCTCGCCTTGATCACGTCCTTGAAGCCGCAGCCGGCCGCCGCCAGCACATTCTCCAGATTCGCCAGCACCTGCTTCGCCTGGGCGTCGAACCCGCCCTCGATCAGCTTGCCGGTCGCCGGGTCGATGCCCACCTGGCCGGCGGTGTAGAGCCAGCCGCCGTCGGAAACCGCCTGCGAGTAGGGGCCGACCGCCGCCGGCGCCTTGTCCGTGTGGTGGAGCTCCATTGCAGCCTCCCTCCTTTCGCCGTCCGCCGCCGGGGTGGGGCCGTTTGCGCCGGCCGCGCCGGGCTCCCACACCGCGATGTACGGCAGGTTACGGTAGCGTTCGCCGTGGTCCAGCCCATAGCCGACCACGAACTCGTTGGGGATGACGAAGCCGCGGTAGTCGATCGGCACCTCGACCTCCCGCGCCGCGGCCTTGTCCAGAAGAGTGCACAGCCGCACGCTGCGCGCGCCGCGCCCGGAGAGCATCCCGAGCAGCGCCCGCACCGTGTGGCCGCTGTCCACGATGTCCTCGACCACCAGCACGTCGCGTCCCGCGACCGCCAGGTCGAGATCCTTGCGGATCACCACCTCGCCGCGCCGCGCGCCGCCGCTGCCGTAGCTCGCCGCCTGGAGGAAGTCCACCGCCACCGGCAGCCGCACCCGCTTCAGCAGGTCCGCCAGGAAGAAAATCGATCCCTTGAGCACCCCGACGGCAACGAGCGGATCGTCCGCCGCCCGCGGCGCTCCCGCCACCCGCCCGTACTCCCCCTCCACGGCCGCGGCCACCTCCGCGACCCGCCGCGCCAGCTCCGCCTCCGAGATGAGCATTCTCAAGCTGCCGGATCTCCCGCGCCGCGATCAGCCCAGCGCATTCCCGGGGCCGGGGTGGGTGGCTCCGTTTGCTCCCCGGAGGGCGCTGAAAGGAGGTGCGAGCCGCCACCCTCGCCACGCGCGCGCACCCATCCGAGCCCTCCCCGCGCCCGCAGGGGAGGCAAACGGAGCCACCCACCTCCTCAACGCCCGCCAACGCCCGCCGCGCCCCACCGCGCCCCACCCCGCCTCGCCTCGTTCCGTCCCTCCCGCCCCGGCGTCCGCCCGCCCGGCGCATGATATCCTCAGCGCAAATTCTGCTGACCGCGCCCCGCGCGGCACCGCGCGCATTCGAGGCTTGCGATGACCACCGTACAGGAGATAGGCGCGCTGCATCGCCGCTACGCCGACACCTCGCACCGCTTCCGCGCGGCCTGGACCTTTCACCAGTTCCTGCAGAGCCTGGGCAAGACCGGCCAGCAGCAGATCACCGACGCCCACTCCCTGGAGTTCCAGAACCTCTACGCCGAGCTCAAGGAGATCTCGCAGAACCTCAACACCGCCGAGAGCGAGCGCATGCGCGGCCGGCTGGAGGGGATCGACCGCCGCCTCGGCCAGCTGTTCGAGGACCTGGACGAGGAGGACACCAGGGTCGCCCCCTATTACCTGCGCCAGTTCTTCCGCCGCGTCAAGAGCTACGACGAGAAGATCCTCACCCAGCTCATCAAGTTCTACCTGTACACCCAGCAGGGAGAGATCTGGCCCACCGAGCGCCTCGACAAGGTGGACTTCCTGCTCGCCCGCCTGAGCGAGGAGGAGGACGACCGCACCGGCGAGCCGCGCCTGCGCGACCACCGGTGGCTGAGCGAGATCTTCCACGGCCTGTGGGCGATGCTCGGCCTGCCGGTGCCGGACGGCGCCTTCCTCCTCGACAAGCGGCGCGAGATCGAGGCCATGCGCCAGGAGGTGATGGCCTTCGAGACCCTGGACCAGCTCAACGAGGCCCACCTCATCCCGCGCTACCGCGAGCTCAAGCACGGCCTCGGCAACCTCTTCCTGGAGCCCAGCCTGCTGCTGGCCATCCAGGAGACCAACCTGGTGTTGAAAAGCCGCATCCAGAACCTCTACGCCAAGGAGGAGCGGCGCATCGTCGCCGAGTACCAGCGCGTCTTCGAGCTGGAGCGCGAGGTGCCGGTGGACCGCGAGCTGGACCAGGAGCTGATGCAGTTCCGCCAGGAGATCGAGCGCTTCGAGGCCCAGCTCCAGAGCCAGGAGCTGAAGCTCGAGGACCTGGCGCTGATCCGTGCCCGCGTGCGCGACCTGCTGCCGCGCCTCACCGCCGCCGGCCGCGGCGGCGCGCCGATGACCGCCCTCACCCCGGGCGGCACCCTCCACGGCGACCGCCGTCTGCCCCTGGTCGAGGACACCGACTACCTGGCGGCGGCGGGCGACTCGGCGCCGGAGTCGCCGCTCGCCGCCCAGGAGGACCTCCTCGGCGAGTACTACCGCCGGCTGGTGGACGCCCTGCGCGAGGTGGACCCGGAGCTGCCGCCCGAGCGCGTGGTGGTGCACCAGGAGGTCTTCCCACTGCGCATCGAGCCGCGCGAGGTGACCGCCTACCGGCGCCTCTACGGCCGCGCCAACTGCGACCGCGAGCTGGAGCAGTTCCTGCTCGAAGGGGCGGCGCTGCGCATGCGCATCAACGAGGAGGCGCAGGAGCTCTCCAGCATCCTGGACGAGACCTCGGTGACCGGCGACTCGATCGTCTACGCCCGCGCCCGCTGGACGGCGCGCACCGCCGACGCCTACCTGTGGCGCTTCCATCACGTGCTCGACGAGGCGGTGCTCTCCGGCAGCGTCACCGAGGGGCGCCAGATCCAGCTGCTGCGCATGCGCCTGATGCGCGACTACTCGGGGCTGTGGCTGCTGGCCTACAAGCCGCTGCTCAAGCGCAACCCCGGCGGCACGATGGCCTGAAGCCGGCCTGAAGCCAGGACACCGCGCGGTGCGGGCGCGGGCGCCCCGCGCCGCCCGAGCACCCGCCGGGCGTCGCCTAACGCCCGGTCGGGCTCGGCCTCTGATCGAAGCGGACCTTGGCGTACACGTCGGCCAGGGCCAGCCGGCACCCGATGCACGGCAGCTCGATCTCGGCGGCCAACCCTTCGGCCACCGAATGGCTCCAGCCCGAGCCATCCTCCCGGCGGCGCTGGTGCTCGATCCGCGGCCGGTCCTGCGACACCAGGAGCACCTCGCGCAGCGAGGCGATGGTGCGGTAGTGGACGAGCTTGCGGCCGCGGTCGTAGCGTTCCGTGCTGGGCGACAGCACCTCGACGAGCACCGCCGGGTTGAGCAGGTTGTCGAAGTGCTCGTCGGCGAGGATGGGCTCGCCCACGACCACGATCACGTCCGGATACGTGTAGCTGCCGGTCGCCGAGACCAGGACCCGCATGTCGGCCGCCAGGACCTGGCACGGGCGGTCCAGCAGCTGCAGGTTGAGCTGGAAGGCGAGATTGACCGTGATGCGGTTGTGGTTCAGGCCCGCTCCAGGCATTGCAATCATCTCCCCGTCGAGGTATTCGCTCCTGGTCTCCGCCGCTCTCTCCAGCGCGAGATACTCCTCGGGGGTCAGAAAGGGTCTGGAATGGCTGGTCATTGCCGATCTACCTTGTGATCGAATGGTCGATCCGGTGGTTCTTGCGATCCCAGGCTCGGCACGCTGCACGCAGGCGCGCCGCCCTCTGACCCATGCTACTACCTTGGACGGAAGGAAGGAACGCTTCGTGCGCCTCAGGCGAGCCGTCGCGCCCGCGCGCGGGCCGGCCCACCGTCCTCCCGATGTGCTCCCGGTCCCCGCTGTCCGCATGGATGAACACGTTACCGCAGCAGCGAGGTACCATACCCGCATGACGACTCTTACCGACTCATCATCGCGACTGACATATGCGAGCTATTTGAAAGTACCGCAGCTCCTGTCGCTCCAGCGCGAGCTGTCACAGCCCGCGCATCACGACGAGCTGCTGTTCATCGTCAGCCATCAGGTTTATGAGCTGTGGTTCAAGCAGGCGCTGCACGAGCTCGACGCCATCTGCGGCTGGCTGGACCGCGACCAGCCGCTGCGCGCCTCGCAGCTGTTCAACCGCCTGCACGCCATCCTCAACCTGCTGATCGAGCAGATCCCGCTGCTCGAGACCATGTTCGCCGTCGACTTCGCCCAGTTCCGCGACCACCTGCGGCCGGCGAGCGGCTTCCAATCGGTGCAGTTCCGCCGCCTGGAGTTCCTCTGCGGTGCCAAGAACCCGCGCCTGGTCGCCCTGGTCGGCGAGGACGAGGCGTCGCGGCGCGAGCTGGAGCAGGCGCTCGCCGAGCCCACCCTGTACGACCATTTCCTGCGCCACCTGGCGCGCTGCGGCCACCCCATCCCGGCCGCCGTCCTGGAGCGCGACGTGAGCCAGCCGTACCAGCCCGACGACGGCGTCACCGACGCCCTGGTCGGTCTCTACGAGGCGGCCGAGAGCCACTACCCGCAGTTTCTCCTGGCCGAGCACCTGCTGCAGCTCGACGAGCGCTTCGCCATCTGGCGCTTCCACCACGTCAAGATGGTCGAGCGCATGATCGGCGGCCGGACTGGCACCGGCGGCTCCTCCGGCGCCAGGTACCTGACGTCCACCGTGGCGCAGCGCTTCTTCCCCGAGATCTGGCTGGTGCGCGACCGCCTCACCTCGGGCTACGGCGCCGGCTGAGGACCGGCCGGGGGCCTGCCGCGGCACGAGCGCGCGCCGGCTTCCGGCCCCGCCTTCCCGTCAGCCGCCGCCTTCGCCCAGCAGCTCCTCGGCGGCGAGGAGCGCCGCGAGCAGCCGCCGCAGCCGGTCGCCGCCCGCCGCGGCGGCGGCCAGCACCTCCCCGTGACCGAGCGGCCCTGCGGCCAGCCCCGCCGCCGGGTTGGCCACCAGCGACAGGCAGAGGCACCGCATCCCCATCTGGTGGCCGGCGATCACCTCCAGCACCGTGGACATCCCGGTCACGTCGCCGCCCAGCGCGCGCAGCATGCGCACCTCGGCCGGCGTCTCGTAGCTCGGCCCAAGGAGGCCGGCGTAGACCCCCTCGGCGAGCGCCGTCCCCTGCTCGCCGGCCAGCCGCGCGGCGAGCCGCCGCAGCGCCGGATCGTAGGCCGCCGTCATGTCGGGGAAGCGCGGCCCCCACTCCGGCGGCAGCTGCCCGCGCAGCGGGTTGAGGCCGGAGAGGTTGAGATGATCGCGGATCAGCACCAGGTCGCCCGGCCGCCGCTCCGCGCCCAGGCCGCCGCTGGCGTTGGTGAGGATGAGCACCCGCGCCCCGA
>JASLEW010000885.1 GCA_030150965.1 Thermoanaerobaculia bacterium
TCTTGGGCGATGATGCCGAGTTGGTGAAGAGCTGGCCTCAACGACCTCGCTCAGCAGTTTCCCCGCAACGTCGAGAAGCGCCTTAAAAGTAAGCCCCGCTTCATCCCAGCGGTGGGTGTTCTGGCCGTAGGCGCCGAGGGCTTGGAGAAGAAGCGCCTGATCCGGAGATCGGCATTCGCGGCACATCAATCGCTCGAAGCTCTTCCGCCAACTAGCCCGACTATCGCCTATCCGCAGCTTCGGACATGACCACTAAGGACATTACTAACGGTTATGGAGGCCAGAATCAGGTGCTGCAAGGCGAACAGCTTGCCGTCCGGGAAGTAAGTTTCTGATCCTATACTGAAGAGTGGCCTTGCTGACATGGAACTTCTTTGCCAATTCCTCGAGAGGTCCATCATCGTCGATATCGATCGGCGAAGCCTTCAAGTACTCCACCAATAGACGCCTTGGCATTAGCAATGCAGCTGCGAAATGATTCGCCTCAATTTCGAGCCACTCAGTGCCCGTTGCTGACGCTGCGTCACGCTTCAGTACCGGTTCCATGAACCGCTTGTCGACATGCACTGCACTCGTAATATACTCGCGATGTAGCTGGAGATGTGCAATCTCGTGCGCGATCGTAAACCTTTGGCGATTGGGATGATGCCACGTATTGACGCCGATGATTGGAACTCCGTCCTTAATGCAGATCAGTCCGGAGAGCTCTTCATCGAGAGGCGAGAACTTGATTTGTGCGCCAAGCGCTCTTGCAATTCTTTCGACAGAGACAGGGGCACTTCGGATGCCCAAATCATCGAGCAATTTACTCGCGCGGCTTTCGAGGGTTTCTCTTTGCAATCTTCGCATTGGTCGTTTCCTCTGCCTTTGGTGAGCTTGGCTGCGGTCCAATCAGCCTGGCGATCTGCTCCCGTTGTTCGGGGCTTACGTCGCCGTGTATGCGTAACACACTAACGTCTGCTGCTGGCTGGTCGTCGCCTAGTGGAGGAAGCAGATCGCTCGGATTTAGCTTTAGTGCCTCAGCGAAGGCATATAGTTGGTGGACGAGCACTCTTTGACGGCCGGTCTCGATGTTCGCTAACGTCGCTCTCGATATTCCCAGGCGAGCCGCCAGAAGCTGTTGGGGCCATTCGAGCCGCCTCCGGTGGCCGCGAATTATGCTACCGATCACCCTATAAACTGGCTCCCGCATCATCTAGTTCACCGGTCTCCTACGGTCTCTAATAACCTCACGATGACCGGTGGTGGGCCGACCCGCCGCATGCGCGTGAGCCGGAGTGCCCGTCGCGGCGCATGCGCCAATACTTACCGGCGGCATCTCCGAAGTTTGCCAGTTTGTCCGCTTTGGGCACCTCTCCATACTTCACCTCTTCTGCCAGGATACCCAGAAGTTGCCGGAATGTCAATTCCACACACGTTTGGTGTCTATTGCACACATCTGAAGCGTGTGTATTGACATCTGTCGGGGAACGGTCCACACTTGAGATGACTTGGCCGGATTCCACCGGCCGAGCCCAAAGGAGGTCGAGCATGGAACTTGAGACTTCAGACATCGAGGTGATGGTCGAAGGCGAAGGTTTGGCAGAAGTCGAGATCATTCGGCTCCCCCAGGGAAGCGTAGCGCGGGAGCTCGTGGTCGCCGTGGCGTCAAAGGTCGGTTTCCCGCCTGAAGAGGCGGTCTTGTTGGTCGAGGACAGTGATGAGGAGGTTGATCTCGCCCTATGCCTCACTAAGGAAATGGTGGGCGAAAGAGTTCATCACGTCCATCGGGCACATAAAATCGCGGTCACAGTGGCCTATAAGGAAGGCCAGAAGGAGGCTCGCTTCTCTCCATCCTCGCGAATACAGCGTATCCTTGGCTGGGCGGTCAGCAAGGAGGAGTTTAACATCGACCCGGTTATAGCGCCCGATATGGAACTGGCGCTCCACGACCATACAACCGCTCTGCCCAAGAACGCACACATTGGCCGCTACGTCCACCATCCCCATCACCGCCTCTCTCTCGATTTGATCCGCGGCATAGTGCCTAATGGTAGCGGCCATTGACTTCCGAGAATCCCGCGCAAACTGCGGTCAACGCCGACCTCGGATCCGCTCGTTTCCGTGCCGGTATCTTGCGTAAACAGTGGCGCAAAGTGTCATACTCGTTTCCAGTGCTGATCATGGGCGTGACCGCTGTCGAGCCGGAGGGCGCAGCCAGTGAGTACTTGTTTCGCTTTGAGCTGAGCGGATTTCCTGGCATGGCACCTGCTGCCCAGATCTGGGATACCGAAACCAACGCGGTGCTCGCCGCAGGTCGGCGCCCCAAAGGGCCGCTGCGCGTAGTTGAGGCCTTTAAGTCATGGCAATCGGAGACGGTCTATCGGCCCTGGGAGCGGACTAGCCGAACACATAACAACTGGGCGCAGAGCTACCCCGATCTTGCTTGGAACCCCACACGCGATCTCACCTTTATCTTGGAGGACTTGCATGGTATTCTCACTTCGAACGCTGCTGCGTGCAGTCCTCGGCAAACAGCCTAGGTTAGTTTGCAGCACCCGTGTCTGGAACCAAGGCGTCGATGAATTGAAGCGCCGAGCCGCAAGTCGACGCGAGAGCGGTGCCTTCCTACTCGGCAGTATCTCGTCTCGCGTACGGATAATTAAACAATTTATATACTATGATGACATTGATCAAAACTGTTATGCGAATGGCATAATTGAGTTCGATGGTAGCAAGTTCGGTGCGATCTGGAAGAAGTGTCGAGATGCCCATATGACTGTAGTGGCCGATGTGCACGTTCATCCTGGTCATTACGGTCAAAGCACAACGGATCGGCATAATCCTATGATCCCGGAGGTCGGCCATTGGGCGCTCATCATCCCCGACTACGCAAGCCGACATCGCATGCCTGGTCGCATTGGAGTGTATGAATACCTTGGTTCATGCCAATGGCGAGATCACAGCGCGCGCGGCGCGCGAACTCTCCACATCGGATGGTGGCCATAATGATCAGCCCGCCCATCGAAGTCGACTCGGAGACCTCACGCATCCGGGCAGCCCTTGTGAACTCCGGCAACCGTTCATTCGCCGAAGCCGAGCACCGGCTCGCCTCCTCGAAACTGTCTTTAGTTCTTTCGCGCGAAGCGGCCGATACACCGGCAGGTCAAGCAGCTTTTCTGACGGCGGTGGTCACAGGCGCTCGCTGCTTCGGCGAAGTGTGCGTTTACGGAGCGCTCGATCGTCCGTTGCTTCTTCCACTTCCCCTGAGGGCGCGCAGCCTCGCGGACGGGGCTCAAGAGTTGGGTGCGCTCGACGGCGGTCCTTTTTCGACGCGAGCTATTCTCATAGGCCCTGTCGCGCTCCATCACAGTTCGTGGTCGGTTCAGGCTTATTGGGATGGATGGGTGGCCGGTGTCGCTCCTGGCTCAACACAAAAAGCAATCGGTCGGAGCGATTGCGTTCTTGCCGGTGTCGCGTCTGGTGCGCTCGCGGTCGGGCAGGCGTTCATGGCCGAGCAGGGACAACTTCGGGCGGGAAGAGCCGTGCAGGGCGTGTCGCTGTGGTCGCCCGAGCTGGCCGAGACGGGCGTCGTTCTTCCTGGTCCTTGCCAGGCTGAATGCTATCTTCCCCTGCAGCTGTGGCTTATAGGACTCGGCAACCTTGGCCAAGCATTCTTGTGGTCATTGTCCATGTTGCCATACCCCGAGCCAGATCGAGTGCTTCTCTTTCTTCAGGATGACGATTGCGTGCGAAAGGAAAACTGGGGAACCTCGATTCTTGTGCGCCGCGACAGATTCGGCTCTCTCAAAACGCGTATTGCGGAGGAATGGTCGGAAGCGCGGCGGTTTCGCGCCCGCCGTATTGATCGCCGGCTCGACCAATACTTGCGGCGAGTGGATGATGAGCCTCTGCTCGCTCTGGCCGGCCTCGATCGCATGCAACCACGACGGCTTCTCGGGAAAGTAGGTTTTGAATACGTCATTGATGCGGGCCTCGGCGCAACCGCAGGAGATTACCAGAAGGTTAGGGTTAATGTCTTCGACTCTACGATAGACCCAGCGAAACATTTCGACGGAGTCGAAGACGCAACAGAAAAAAGAATTGCGCAACTGTTGCAGCTGCCGGCCTACATGGAGATAGCCAGATCTGGCGGCGATGGTCAATGTGGCGCTGCTATGCTTGCGGAACAAAGCGTGGCAGTGCCGTTCGTAAGCGCTGTTGCAGGTGCGTTCGCCATCACGCAGGCTATCAGGATTGCCTCCGGAAAAGCAGGTCATCAATCCTTGACCTGCGACCTCAGTGATCTGCGTACGATGGGAGGGAGACTTGGCCAGCCGTCCGGTCGCCCTAGCATACCCAGTGTGCTGGCCGCGGCGTAGACGAATTCCGCCATTCTCCGGGCCAGGCTAAGGCTAGTGTGCTGCACGGTTAATTCGCTTTCTATTGAGAGAGAACTGTGATCTGCTTGGCGTATGGCGAGGCGAGCAGATGTTCTGGAGCTGAGAGCTGGAGATCGGGAGGAGCTCGAGTCGTGGGTTCGCCGCTTGACGACACGCAAGAGCGAGGCGGAGCGAGCTCGCATCATCTTGTTGAGCAGCAAGGGACAGAGCGCGATGGAGATCGGCCGCACCCTCGGCGTGGTCCCGGTGACAGTGTACAAGTGGCGACAGCGCTACCGCAGAGATGGGCTGCGCGGGCTGCAGGATCGTGCACGTCTCGGCCAGCCGCGCAAGCTGACGGCAGGCAAGGTGCGCGAGATCTTGGAACTGACGACCAAGCGCATCCCTGAAGAAGCGACGCACTGGAGCCTCCGCCTGATGATGAAGTACGCGGGAGTGACGCAGTGGCAGGTTCAGCAGGTGTGGGCCGCCGCAGATCTGCGGCCGCATCGGCTCAAGACTTTCAAGATTAGCAAGGATCCGCAGTTTGCGGAGAAGGTGGTCGATGTGGTGGGCTGTACTTGCGCCGGCCTACCAACGCGATGGTGCTCTCGATCGATGAGAAGACGCAGATTCAAGCGCTGGATCGCACTCAGCCACTGCTGCCGCTGCGGCCTGGCCAGATCGAGCGTCGGACGCACGACTACAAGCGCCACGGCACTGCGAGCCTATATGCGGCCTTCGACATCGCCACAGGGAAGGTCATTGGGCGGGTCACCAAGAGCCACAGTGGCGCAGAGTTCGTTGCCTTCTTGCAGCAGGTCGTTGGAGCTGTGCCGGCCAACCTTGATCTGCATGTCATCCTCGACGACAGCAGCACCCATAAGACGACTGAAGTGAAGGACTTCCTTCAAGCGAACCCACGGCTGCACCTGCATTTCACCCCTACGAGCGCGTCCTGGCTCAACGCGGTGGAAGGATGGTTCTCGCAGCTGGAACGCCGCTGCCTGTATCGAGGTGTCTTCACCAGCGTCGGCGCACTACGCCAAGAGCTGCGCCGCTTCATCGCAGCCCACAATCGGCGGTCCGCCAAGCCGTTCGTCTGGACCAAGACAGCGGAGTCGATCCTCGATGCCGTGGCGCGTGCGAAGCAGGCTCAATAGTATGCGAATTAACCGTGCAGCACACTAGCAGCAGCCAGGTTGACCGGAGGGATCGAGCGGCACTGCCATTCGGTATCCGGCGCGGAAGGCTCAGGCCCGCACGCTCCCTACGGCCAGCAAAAGGGCAAGAGGGCGGCCCGCTAGCCGATCTGGCGGACCGCCTGATAAACCTCACGCTGGCAGCGCCGAGTTCCGCTACCGACCACCCTTCGCATGTTACGCCGTCCTGCTCATCCCGTCCCCGCGCCCTCCTTTCCGCTCAGCCCTGTTGCCCACCCCGACCACCACGCCAGCGAAGGCCGCTGGCTCCGTTCCACCAAGCCGGCCAGCTGCCGGATGATCGCCATCGCAACCGTCAGCCGCCTGTAGACCGCCAGCGCCCTCCGGCATAGCGCCACCGCCTCCTCCAGCCGCCAGCGGTCCCGCTCCAGCAGAGCCTCCAAGGCCATGGCCTCCGCCTCGAAGGCTGCGCTGCCCACCCCGGCGCCCACCGCCTCCCGCGCCGCCGCGAAGGCGTCGGCCGCTGCCTCCATCTCGCCGTCCGCCCGGCGCGCGTTGCCCAGGCTCGCCAGACAGACCGCTTGCAGTCCTCGCACCCAGACCGGGTCGTAGGCGTCCGACAGCCGCCTCGCCACCTGGCGCGCCAGATTCGCCAGCCGCCCCGCTGTGACCGGCTTCGCCTCCACCCAGCCGTGTCCGCCGCCGCCGGCATCACCGTCCCCGCCGGCATCGTCGTTTCGGCCGGCTAGGCCGCTCTGGCCGCCCTCGCCGAGGCTGAACCTCTGCAGCAGGCGGCACACGCCCCAGGTCCAGAGCTCGCGGTCCTCGCTCACCGCCCGCAGCTGCTCGCAGTAGCTCAGGCCGGCGATCCCCTGCCAGAGGCGGCCGGCCTTCTCCCATTCCGACAGCGCGATGGTCCAGTTCCAGTGGACTCCGGGCAGTTGGCCGTGGCATCCGAGCTGGGGGAGCAGGAGGGTCTTCTCCTCATCCGTTGCCCGGAGCAATCTCGTGGCGATCTCCCGGCCGCGATTTCCGCGCTCGCCGCCGCCGATGGTCACCGGCTTGTCGGAGCGCTCGTGGTTTGGACGCCAAAGCGATTCCGGTTTCGATCCCTTCGCGGCGCCTCCGGTGTGGGGCCGGAATAACCCGCTCTCCACCGGTGCCTTACCCCGCGAACTCCAGCGGCCGACGCCAAGCCCGCCGAAAGTAGAGCGACGCCCTTCGCATCAACAGAAGCGCCCCGACAACGCCGCCGTCGGTAACACCGGCACCAACTCCGCCGGCGCCGCCGGCCTCGCCCCCCGCGGCGGTCGCCGCCCCAAGCCGGTCCTGGACGATCACCGTCCTCGGCCAGGTGCCCGCCCGTCATCTCCGCTTGCGCCACGGCTCCCCGCACCTCCTCCCAGGTCCGCAGTCCACCGCGTGCATCCCCCATTTCCGCAGACGCTCCCCGATCAGGCGCAGCAGCTGTGCCGCGGCCCGCGGTCGTTGCCTGGCTCTCCCATCGACGTAAAATGCGCGTGTTTGGAACGCCACCGGCGCCGCTCGGCAACCGCCGCATCCGGCCCTCCGGAGCCCTTGAGCTTTGCACATCTTTCACGCTTCGCCGGCGCCCCCAGGCGCCGGCGGCGGCGGCGGTCGAGATGGTGAGCTGATAGAGAGAACCAGCTGTAGCATCTTCTTCTGCGGACCTGGTCAATTCGATAATAAAGAGTGCGCGCCGTGTCTCCGGTGCCGGTGCACGCCGCGGCACTGAGCCGCAGCTGCTCCTCGCCCTCGCCTCCCACCCTTCACGTGCCGCGGTAGCTGGCCTGTTCCGCGCCAGGGCTCGAACTGTCGCCACACTTACTGGCGACAGTACGTATACTCTTCTATACTGCCTGCGCTGCCCATCTTGCCTGCGCCATGCCTCGGTCATCTGCATCCGTCGGCTGCCAGCCTTCAGCTCAGGGGGCCTCGAGGGCCCGCATCGACCGGTGGCGGTTGCTGGCCGCCGCCACGGTGAGCCTGGCGCTCGCCTTCACGCTGAGCCAGCGAGCGCCGGGCTGGGCCGCGCCCTCCACCGCCGAGGCCGCTGCGGCCGCCACGGTCGAGATCCACCTGGCGGGGCAGCCGGCGCTCCGCCACTACCTCGCCCTGGTGGCCGAGGACCAGCCCTGGTCCGCTCCCGAGCGGGAGGCCGTGCTGCCCGCCGGCTCGTCCGGCGTGAGCTGGCACGCTCCGGCGGGCCGCTATCGCACCGTCTGCGCCGCCCCCGGCCGCGAGGTGCTCTATCAGCCCGTCTTCGAGCTGGCCGCCGGCGGCAGGAAGGACATCGATTGCGCGCCGCCGCCGCTGTTCGAGGTCGCCGGCGAGGTCCGCTCCCAGGGCGGCGAGCAGGGCGACCTGCCCGTCGCCGGCGCCGTGGCCGGGCTGCCGCATGCCTTCATCGCCGATTTCGCCCTGCGGCTGAGCCCGGCCGGCGAGGATCTCACCCGGCCCGACCGCTTCGCGCTCACCGATGCCGCCGGCCGCTTCCGGCTGGCGGGTCCCGCCAAGCGGCGGAACACCATCTGGATCGAGGCGGCGGGTTTCGCCCCCGCTCACCTCCAGAACGTGCTGTTCGCGCCCGAGAGCGCGAGCCTCGGCGTCATCCGCCTGCCCCCCGGCGCCGCGCTCGACGCCCGGCTGAGCCCGCCGCCCGCCCCCCGGGTGGCCGCCGCCTGGGCGGTGGTGCTGCGCCGGAAGGGCGCCTCGCTCGACGGCGGGGAGCGCGAGCTGCTGGCGCAACGCATCTGGCAGCGGCCGCTCACCTCCGCCGCGCTGCGCTGGCCGGCCCTGCCGCCCG
>JASLEW010000913.1 GCA_030150965.1 Thermoanaerobaculia bacterium
GTCATCGGCGCCAGCGGCGCCGGCGGCGTCATCGGCGCCAGCGGCGCCGCCGGGGGCGCGGCCCGGCAGATCCCGCTCGGCTTGCTCACGGCGGAGGAGCGGGAGCGGTGGCGGCTGAGCGGTGAGGGCTACGAGGTCGAGCTCACGGCGCCCGGCCCGGGCACGGAGCCGCCGGGCCTGCACCTGGCGCTGCGGGCAGGCGCGCTCCCTGCCGGCGCCGCGGCCGGGGTCGCGATGCTGCGGTTTCCGGTGGACTCCGCCCGCGGCATGCACCTCCGTCTCACCGGATCGATGCGGTCGGCCGACATCCGGCAAGGGTGGGCCGGCCTGTGGGCACGGGTGGACGGCGGGGGCCATGTGCTGGCGCTCGACAACATGGCGGAACGCGGCGTTGCCGGCACCACTCCCTGGTCGCCGGTCGAGGCGGAGGTGGACGTGCCCGCCGAGGCGACGCGCATCGCGCTGGGGGCGCTGCTGACCGGCGACGGCAGCGCCTGGGTGAAAGACCTGACGGTGTCGCTGGAACCGGCCTGGCAGGTGGTCGAGGGCCGGGTCGAGGGCCCCGCCGGGGCGCCGGTGGCCGGCGCCCTGGTGGCGGTCGAGCGGGGGATTCCGGTCGAGGCCAGGGTGCTGAAGACCGGCGGCGACGGGAGGTTCCGCGGCGTCATCCCCGCGGGGCGCTTCGGGCTCACCGCGGCGTGCGGGGAGCTCGAGGCCACCGCCGTGTCGGCGGACCAAGTGCGCCGGATGGCGGCAGGCGGCCTCGTGCTGCGGCTGCACGGCGGCGGCGTCAAGCTCCTGGGTACGCTCAGGGCCGCCGGAAAGCTGCCCGCGGCCGGCACGCGCGTCCGCCTGACCCTGCCGAGTCCGGACGGTGGAAACCTCTTCTATGCCGAGACCGACGGCGCCGGCGCCTTCGGCGCCCGGCTGCTGCCGGGAACCTATCAGGTTGCTGTCGACGGCACGGAGGACGAGCTGCGGCCCGCAACCGTGCGGCTGGAACCGGACGCTCCCGCACAGGCCGCGACGTTCGCCGTCACCGCTGCCGAGCCGGTGCCGCCGCCGGTCGTGGCGTGGCTGCGCGGGCACGTCCATCCGCTCCGCACCGCCGCCGCCGACGGCGGCAGCGACGAGGACCTGCTGCCGCTCGCGGCCATGGTGGGCAGGGCGCGGGTCGTCGGCCTGGGCGAGGCCGACCATGGCAGCCGTGAGTCCGCCACGCTGAAGCAGCGGGTGTTCGAGCTGCTGGCGGCCAGGATGGAGTTCACCGTCGTCGCCATCGAGGCAGGCTGGCCCGAGGCGCTGGCGGCGGACGAGTACGTCGTGCATGGCAAGGGCGACCCGGTGGCGGCCCTCGCCAGGCTCTCCTTCGCCTATGACACGCCCGAGGTGTTGGAGCTGGTGCGCTGGATGAGGGCCTACAACGCCGATCCCGGTCATCGCCGGAAGCTCCGTTTCCTCGGCTTCGACTGCCAGAGGGCCGGGCTCGCCAGCCGGATCCTCGCCGCGTACCTGCAACAGGTCGATCCGGCCTGGAGCCAGGAGGTGGCCGCGCGGCTGGCCGCGGTTCCGGAGGACCCCCGCCGCTCCTCGGCCGAGCAGCGCGCCGCCGCCCGGTCCACCATCCGGACGGTGCTGGCACGTCTCGATGCGCAGCGGGCGGCCTACCGCTCGGCGGCGGGCGCCGAGGAGTGGGAGCAGGCGCGGCACGACGCCGCGATCGTCGAGCAGGCGCTGGGCCTCGCCGACACCAGCGGGCCGGCGAGCCGCGAGCGCGCGATGGCGGACAACATCGCCTGGATCCTGGCCCGCCAGCCGGCCGGAACGCGCATAATGGTCTGGGCTCACAACGGCCACGTCAGCCACCAGCCGGCCGGCGACGGCGAGCAGCCGATGGGGGTCCACCTGCGCCAGGCCCTTGGCGCCGGGTACGTGAGCTTCGGCCTGATGTCGGACCACGGCTGCTTTCAGGCGCTGCGGGTGGTGGGGCCGGATCGCCAGGTACCGTGGCAGGTGCGGTTCGGCCCGAGCCCGGTGGGCAGCCTCGCCAACGCCCTGCACCGCACGGGCATCCGGCTCTCGCTGCTGGACCTGCGGCAACGTCCGGCTAGCGGCCGGGTGGCGGGATGGCTGGCGGCGCCGCACCTGGTGCACGAGGCCGGCGTCTTCTATCTGGCCGGCATGGATTTCTATAGCGCGCGGCCGGCGGCGCAGCGCTTCGACGGGCTGCTCTACGTGGACGGCACCAGCGCGACGTCTCCCATCCCTCCTCCCTGATCCTCGGGCGGTCAGGTCGACCGGCCGCCGGCGCCGCCGCAAGGTCGGTGCGCAAGCTGACGCAGCGGGCCGTCGCGCCCGTGCGGGCGGCGGCGAGGAGCGCTGGCGGTGATGGCGGCGGAAGGGTGGGCGATGAGGGCTCCGGGGCCTCGCGCGGCCGAGCCCCTACGGAAACGCCGAGACCCCGTGCCGGACCTGGTTGGCGCTCACCTTGCGCGCGAGCGTCGAGACCGGACCGCCGAGCGAGATGAGGCGGTCGTCGGGCCGCAGCGTGCTGAGCAGCTCATGGCTCTGCGCCCAGGTGCCCAGATCCTTGCCGGTCGTGTACCTGGGGCCGGCCTGTGCGATCTCGAACAGCTCGTGGTGGTACCACACATAGGCAAGACCATTCTGACGAAATGCCAGGCACGGAAACGCGCTGTCACACCGGATGGTGCCATTCGTCGCCACATACTCGGGGTCCTTGCCCTGGATGCCGAGCTCACCGTCCACCTCCTCCATCGCCACGCCGGGAGCCGGCAGCAGGCGATGGGCGGAGGGCTCCACCTGGTCGGAGACCGGCATGTTGATCGAACTCACGAAGAGGCCGCTGTGATCGATCACGGCGCGCGCGAGCTCGGCGCCGGTCCCGGCGTCGAGCACCTGAACGATGAAATAGAACTCCTGCTTGTGCTGCCAGCCGCAGCGCATGCCCGTCCAGTTCTCGGTTCGCATGACGTGATAGGTGACGCGATCGCTCCCGACCTCCTCCACCACCCGGGCGTCGTTCAGCACCGGCAGCGGCACCAGCTTTCCGCTCTTGACCTGGCGCATGCTGCGAAAGCGGTAGAGGTAGTCCGCAACCACCTGCGCATCGGTCACCGGGTAAGGCCAGGGTGTATAAAGCGTCGAACCCGTCTTCGCCGCGCGCACCGCCATCTCGAAGGCGTGCCAGCGCGCCTCGTCGGCCGGGTCGCAGGACGCCAACGACCAGGGTGTCGCGGCCTGGAGGGCCCCGGCCCGGGTCGCGATGGCGGCAGCGGCGCCCAGGAGCAGAGAGCAGAGAGCACGGGAGCGCATGGAGTCTCTCCTCAATAGGGAAGCGGCTTGCCGCCGAGGCCGGCGCCGCGCAGGGCCACCCGGGCATTGTACTTTATGTAATTTTGGTAGGCATCGGCGCTCGCCGAGGACGAGATGACGTGCTGGATTCCGTCATATCCAGTCCATGAGGCGGCATCCATGACCTGTCCTGGTCCGATCGCCGGGTCATTGAAGATCACCGTGTCCCATACGTAGAGGCTGCTGCTGGGATCGATGTGCCACCGCCGGCCGGCGCGCGCTCTGACCGTCCGGGCACGGCGCCCGGGCGGCGCCGTGCCGGCCTCGCCGGAGCGCCGGAGCCGCCGGCGAGGGGGGGAGCAGCGCGCCGCCGGTTGCCGCTAGTTGAGGATCGGGCTGCCGCCTTCGACCAGGTAGCCGACCGCACCGCTCGGGGTGACGCGGAGAGAGCCGTAAAACTCGATCGGCACGGCCGGCCTGGCCTTCGACCAGACCTTGAGGTTCTGCTCGCCGAAAGCGATCAGCTGCCGGGCGGCCTCGTCACTGGCCGTGGTGTGGAGAAGCTCCGTGGTGACGATCTTTCCCGTGCCGTCGGTGTTGCCGCGGAAGTAGACGACGAGGGATTGATCTGGATGGACTCCCGCGAGGGTACGGACGCCCAGCCTGCCCGTGATCTGCTCGCAGTTGGGGACATCGGCCACGTAGAGCACCTCGGTCTGCGCTCCAAGACCGGCGGCCTTGCCGCCCGGCGACGCCGCGCGCGACGCCGCGAGCGCATCGTCCTCACGCCTGGCCATGGCGCTCTGCGCCAGAGCGCCAAACTCGTCGCTGGAGGCCCGGACCACTCTGATGTCGGAAGGCTTGAGATCGACACCCTGCACATAGCTCAGGACCGCCCAGCCCGCATGCGCCGGCGCGGCGGGCGGCGGCACCGCGGGCCTGCCCGCGGGAAGAACCGGCGGCGGGTCCCGCTTGAAGCACTGCGTCGTGCCGCCGCCATCACAGTTGGGGCCGAAACTCTTGCAAGTGACCGAGCATCCGGCATCGAAGCAGTAAGACCCGCAGCCATCCGGCGGGTTGATCTCGCAGTCGCCGTTACAGCCAAGGTCGTTGTCGCACTCCGCGCTGCAGGTGGTCTGGGCCCGCACGGCCACGGGCAGGCCAAGACCGGCGAGGAGGCACAGGGCCAGAGCGCTGATGAGTGGGCGCCAACCGTAAGCTCTCGGCATCGAGATAACCTCCTCTAGCTTAGATGCTAATAGAGCATCGCTCTGCGCGTCAAGCGCGGGCTGGGCAGCGGCCCACCCCCCGGCCCTTCGCCGCTGCCAGCCTCCGCGCCCGGACCAAGAGTTGCCGAAATCGCGCATCCACTGTCATAGGATCCACCCATCTCCGGCTCCGGGTCTCCGGACAACGGGCCGGCCCCTGCCAGTGCCGCCGCCGCCGCCCGTCCGGCGCGGCCCTTGTCCCGCGGAAGGGCGCGCGCACACCTGGGAAGGGCAGGGGAGGCTCTCATAGGGGGGCAGGGCATGAAACGGCGGCAGGGCACGGGGCGGGACGAGCCATCGGCCGGCGAGGGCATGTTCGTGCTGCGGG
>JASLEW010000915.1 GCA_030150965.1 Thermoanaerobaculia bacterium
AGACCGAGCACCACATTCCGCCTCCTCCGCCGCAGCAGTAGAGCGGGGATGGGCATAGCCTCGTCGTAGCCGCGCCAGCCGCGGCACGACAGCAGCGGCGGCGGCCTCGGGCCGCCGCCGCTGCTGTCGTGCCGCGGCTGGCGCGGCTACGACGAGGCTATGCCCATCCCCGCTCTACTGCTGCGGCGGAGGAGGCGGAATGTGGTGCTCGGTCTCCCACTCCCTCCACTCCCGCTCGCGGTGAGCCCGCACCCAGTCGGCGAAACCGCCCTCGCGGGTCCGGTCGTAGACGATCACCCTGTGGCTCTCGTCGCGCCAGATGGTCGAGACGTTCGACACCTGGATGCCGCTGGTCACGCCGCAGCGGTTCTCCGGGATGATCGTCCCTTCGAGCCGGACGTAGTCGTTGCCGACGATGCCGTACCAGCCGGTCCCCTCCAGGACGAAGGAGTTGCCCTGGTGATCCCTGACCATCACGCATCCGGGCTCCGTACCGCCCATGACCACGCCTTCAAGGGACACCGAGGCAGCCAGGGCCGGCACTGCCGGCATCGCCACCAGGAAGCCCATCGTCAGGGCCGCGAGCACCAGGATGCGGGTCAGACTTCGTTTGTAAACGTCCATGAAGGTCTCCTTTCGGGTCAGCGCCCGCCCCTCCTCCGGAAGCAAACCACTCACGAGCAGTTTGAAATCGAGGGGTGTGGGCTTCCCCGGGTCGGGGCATGCGGAACGCACGCCCTTGCCCCTTGATGGAAGCAAGGCTGCTGCCAGCTCCCTGCGCTCTCGGGGTCTCACCTCCGTCACGTGATGCTGAGCTCCTCTTCCCAGGGCTCGCGGTAGTCGAGCGCGCGGCCGTAGGCGACGAGCTCGTCGCGGTTGGAGAGGACCTTGTGGAAGGCCTCCAGGTACAGGTCGAGGTTGCGCCGTTCGAAGAAGTGCGCCATGCACAGGCGCTTGCCGACCACCAGCGAGCTGCGGATGACGTCGAGGCTCTGCGGGTACTCGTGGATATCGTAGCGCACGTCCCGGCCGTGGCCGCAGGTCCACGGGCAGCCCCGCTTCTCCTGGAAGACCCACTGGCCCGGCACCGGGCGGTTCTGGTACTGGTTGAGGATCACGCCCTCCGCCGCCATGCAGTCCTGCAGCGCCTTGCGGAAGCGGCCGGCCGGCAGGTCCACACCCGCCGCCTGCGGCTCGAAGCGGACGCGGAAGTGGTGATAGACGTGGCTCTGCCCCTGCGGCACCAGCGGCGGCAGCAGGCCGGGGATCTCCGCCAGGCCCGCCGCGAGGTAGCGCGCCCCCTCCTGGACGCGGGCGATGTGGTCGTCGAGCCGCGCCAGCTGGCTGAGCGTGAACGAGGCCAGGATCGAGCTGCCGCGATAGTTGAAGCCCGCGGTGTAGGGATTGAACTTGCGCGTCCCGTCCTCGAACAGGGTGTCGCCGCACGCCTTCACCTGGTTGGCGCGGTTGATCATGTCGAGCTGGTCGGTGGTGACCATGCCGCCCTCGCCGGCGGTCGGCAGGTTCTTGCCCGCCATGATGCTGCACGCGCCCACGTCGCCGATCGCACCCACCTTGCGCCCCTTGTAGAGCGCGCCGTGGGCCTGGGCGAGGTCCTCGATCACCTTGAGGCCGTGGCGCCGCGCGACGGCGAGGATCGGGTCCATGTCGGCGGCCAGGCCGTGCAGGTGCACGGCCATCACCGCGCGGGTCCGCGCGGTGATCCGCTCTTCGAGCAGCGCCGGATCGAGCGTGAAGGTGCGCGGATCGACGTCGACGAAAACCGGCAGCCCCTGCTGAAAGACCACCGCCCAGGCCGAGCCGGGATAGGTCAGGGCCGGCACCAGGACCTCGTCGCCGGGCTCGATGCCGGTCGCCGCCACCGCGGCATGCACCGCCCCGGTGCCGCTGCTCGCGGCCATGCAGTAACGCGCGCCGACGTAGTCCGCCCAGGCCCGCTCCAGCGCCGGCACCTCCTCGTTGTTGAGCCAGGTGATCTTGCCGGAGCGCAGCGTGGCGGTGACCGCGGCGATGTCCTCCTCGCTCACCCGCGGCCAGATCTCCTGGATCTCGCCCGGCGCCGCCACCGGCGTGCCGCCATGGATGGCGAGCCGCGCGCCGCGGTGACGATCGGAATGCTTACGTTCGGTCGCAACTGCCATTTCGGTCGATGTCATAGAACCTCCGCTCCGCCGCGGTCTCCCGGCACACCGCTGCCGCGTCTCCTCACCCCTCTCGGGGTGTCCGTGGAATCACGTTTCGCGCCGCCCGATGCCCCGATTGTAGGGGGCCGATAGGGGCAAGACAAGGTTGGCCCCGCGCGGAAACCTGACATTCTCAGGGCCTCCCGGCCGGCGCCTGCAAGCTGCGGTCCGGCCGGTTCCTCTGCCGCCAGGCCCGCTTGCGCTCCAGCGCCCGGTGGGCCGCCGCCACGATCGCCGGCGCATCGAGGCCGTAGTGCGGCAGCATCTTCTCGTAAGATCCGACGGTCTCGCAAAAGCGATCCTGCACTCCCACCCGCACCAGCGGCGCCGGCGCCTCCTGCGCCAGCAGCTGCGCCACCGCCCCGCCCAGGCCGCCAAGGATGTTGTGCTCCTCGACCGTCACCACCGCTCCGGTGGCGGCGGCGGCGAGGACCGCCTCGCGGTCGAGCGGCTTGACGGTGTGCACGTTGAGCACGCGCGCGCCGATCCCGGCATCCTTCAGCCGCGCCGCCGCGTCCACCGCTTCGGCGACCATCTGATTGCCGGTGGCAACCAGCGCCAGATCGTCGCCCTCCGTCAGCACCACCGCCTTGCCGATCGCGAGCTCGTAGTCGTGGAAGTAGACCTGCGGTGTCTCCGCCCGGCCCAGGCGCAGGTAGACCGGGCCGTCGTGCGCCGCCGCCGCCCAGGTCGCCTTGTAGGTCTCGACCGCATCCGCCGGCGAAAGGATCACCAGGTTCGGCAGCGCCCGCAGGATCGCCAGGTCTTCCAGGCAATGATGCGTGGGACCGGCGAAGCCTGCCGAGATCCCGGCGTAGGCGCCCACCAGCTTGACGTTGGCGCGCCGCCAGGCGACGCCGGTGCGCACCTGCTCGCAGGCGCGCATCGCCAGGAAGACGGCGAAGGTGTTGACGAACGGGATCTTGCCGCTGAGCGCCAGGCCCACCGCGGTGCTCACCATGTCGCCTTCGGCGATGCCGAGCTGCAGGAAGCGCTCAGGGAGCTCGCGATCGAAGGGGACGCTGTACATGCCGAGGTCCCCTTCGAGCGAGAACACCCGCTCGTCGGCGCGGGCGATCTCCAGCTGAGCCATGCGGCAGACGGCGCGGCTGGACAGGCCGTAGGCGGCGATCCACTCCGCCGAGGCGACGGCCGGCCGGCCGGGCTCCATGGCGCTCACCCGGCCGTTCGTCCCAGCGCGCGGCGGGCGCCGGCGGCGATCCCCGCCGCGTCCAGGCCATGGCGGCGCAGGCGGTCCTCGCACCCGTCGCCGGGCTCGCGGCAGCCGTCCGGCAGGCCCAGGATCGCCATCGGCACCGGGTGGTCCTCCCCCACCGCCTCCGCCACCGCCTCGCCGAGGCCGCCGCAAACCGAGTGGTCCTCGACGGTGACCAGCAGGCCCGTCTCCGCCGCCGCCGCCGCCAGGAGAGCGCGGTCCAGTGGCTTGAGCGTATGCAGGTCGATGACCCGGGCATCGAGACCGTCGCGCCGCAGCAGGTCGGCCGCGGCCAGCGCCTCGGCCACCACGGCGAGCCCGGCGGCGATCAGGGTGAGATCGCCGCCGTCGCGCAGCACGATGCCGCGGCCGATGCGGAACGGGCAGTCGCCGCCATAGACCTGCCCGGTCGCCTCCGCTGCCAGCCGCACGTAGACCGGCCCGGCGTGCATGCCGGCGGCCAGGGTCGCCCGATAGGCGGCGGCCGCGTCGGCCGGAGCGATGACCGTCAGGTTGGGGATGCTGCGCGCCACCGCCAGGTCCTCGAACGTGCACCGGGCCGCGCTGGAGAGGTCTCCCGCGCGGCCCGCGACGCGGCCGAAGATCTTGGCGTCGGCCTGGTGATAGCAGAGGTCGAGCCGCAGCTGCTCACACGCCCGCAGCAGCGCATGGGACGAGAAGGTGTTGATCAGCGGGACCTTGCCCGCCAGGGCGAGGCCGCCGGCGGCGCCGATCAGGCTCGCCGCGGCAAAACCGCCGCAGAGGCAGCGCTCGCCGATCTCGTCGGCGAACGACCGGCCACGGTCTCCGGTGTCGCCGGGCTCCGCGGAAAGCCCGGGATCCTCTTCCAGCACGAAAAAGCGCTCGTCGCTCCGCGCCAGCTCCCGCTGGGCGCGCCGGCAGGCATCGGCCGCCGCCGCCGGTGCGCCCGCCTCCACCCTCATCCCCGCCCTTCGGCCGCGGGGCCTGGCGCGAGCTCCGCCAGCGCCCGCGCTCGCTGCTCGGAGCTCATCTTGCCGAAGTGCCAGGCCGGCGCGTTCTCGGTGAACGACAGCCCCTTGCCCTTGACCGTGCGGGCCAGGAGCAACGACGGCCGGCCCGCCGCGAAGGGCAGGTCATGCAGCGCCGCCGACAGCTCGCCGAGATCATGACCGTCGACCTCCCGCACCGCCCAGTTGAACTCGCGCCACTTGCCGGCGAAGGGCTCGAGCGCCATGATCGTTTCGGTCGGGCCGTCCCCCTGGACGCGGTTGCGGTCGACGATCGCCACCAGGTTGTCCAGCCGGTAGTGGGCGGCGGTCATCGCCGCCTCCCAGACCGACCCTTCCTGGCACTCGCCGTCGCCCAGCACCACGAAGACCCGCTGCGCGCCGCGGTCGTACCGCGCGGCCAGCGCGACGCCGTTGCCCACCGCCAGGCCGTGGCCCAGCGAGCCGGTCGCCAGCTCGACGCCGGGGATGCTGCGCAGCGGGTGTCCGGCCAGGCGGCTCCCCATCTGCTTGTAGGTCCTGAGCTCCTCGACCGGAATGAAGCCGCGCTCGGCGAGGGCGCCGTAGAGCGCGGCGCTGCCGTGCGCCTTGCTGAAGATCAGCACGTCGCGCCCCGC
>JASLEW010000940.1 GCA_030150965.1 Thermoanaerobaculia bacterium
GCCGGCACCGTCCCGCCGCGTCGCTGCCGGCGGACGGGGCGCCGCCGCCCGGGGCCGCCGGGGAAGCGCCCGCCGGCGTGCCGGGCATCCCGGCCACCGCCGGCGGATCGGGATCGCGCAGGCCGAACAGGCGGTTCTCGAGGTGGTCGCCGATCGAGAGCGCCGAGAAGTCCACGGTGTTGCCGGACAGGACGATCACCGCGTCGTCGTCGGGATAGCGGCGGAAGTCGGACTCGAAGTAGCCGTTGCCGCCGATGTGCGAGATCTCGCGCTTGCCGGTGGGGCTCTTGCCCACCGACCAGCCGTAGGCATAGGCGGTGTGCGCCCACCGCCCCTCCGACACGTAGGGCGTCTGGTACTTGTCGCGCTCCGCCCGCGACAGCACGGCGTCGCCGGCCAGCGCCAGGTGCCAGCGGTACATGTCCCCGGTGGTCGACAGGATGCCGCCGTTGCCACGCAGGTTCCAGTAAGGGCCGTCGGCCGCCCAGGGGTGATCGAGCGGCGTGCCCCAGTCGCCGGCCGCGCCGTAGCCGTGGGCGAGCAGGGGCAGGTCGCGCTCGGGCAGGCGGAAGCCGGTGTCGTGCATGCCCGCGGGCGCGAACAGGCGGCTCTTCAGGTAGGTATCGTAGGGCTCGCCGGAGGCCACCTCGACCACCGCCGCCAGCACGCAGTAGCCGCCGTTCGAGTAACGGTAGCGCTTGCCGGGCGGGCCGAGCAGCCGGGAGGCGAAGATCCGCCGCAGCATCGCCTGGCGGCCGATCGGCTCGTACTCGTCGCCGAAGGTGTCGCGCAGGCCCGAGGTGTGGGTGAGCAGCTGGTGCAGCGTGATCGCCGCCTTGTCGGCCGGCGCCCCGGGAAAGAACCGACCGAGGGTGTCCTCGACCCGGAGCTTGCCCTCCATCTCCAGCTTCAGGATGGCGGCGGCGGTGAACTGCTTGGCGATCGAGGCGATGTCGAACACGGTCTCCGGGGTGTACGGGCGGCGGTGGGCGCGGTCGGCGAAGCCGTAGCCCTCGTGCAGCAGCACCCGGCCCCCCTTGGCCACCAGCGCCGAGCCGGAGTAGCCGTAGGCCGCCAGGCGCCCCAGGTACCGGTCCAGGTCGGCCCCCACCGGGTCGCCGGCGACCGCCGCCAGCGCCTCGCCCGCCCCGGCGGCGCCGCCGGCGCCGCCGTCGGGCGGGCCCCACAGCCAGCGCAGGCGCCACGCCCGGTACCCCAGCGCCAGCACCACCAGGGCCGCCGCCGCCACCTGCCAGCCTCGCCGCCTTGCCATCGCCGTCACCGCCTCGCCCCTGGGGCCATCGCCGTCACCGTGCCGGTTCCCTTGCCCTCGCCGCCATCGTCCAGCCGCCTCTTCGTTCCATCGTCGGACCACCCTGGACCACCCTTCCGCCCCGCCGGCCGGTCACCCTTCCGACGGTCACCTGGCTGCCCCGGCCACCCGGCCGCCCGGCGGTAGCCGCCGCCCCGGCCGCTGCCCGCACCACCCCGCGCGGCGCGCCGCCGCAGAGTACAGCGCCCGCTCACCCCGGCGTCAAGGGCGGCTCCGCGAGAGCCGCGGGAGCTGCGGGAGCCGAGCGAGCCGCGGGAGGAGCCGCCGAGGAGGTAGGAGGCACCGGCCCCAGGGAAGGGTGGGGGGACGGCGGACGAGAGCGCCGCGGAAGCCGCCGCCGGTGCCGCGGGAGCCGTTGCAGGAGAGCGGGAGGGTGGAGCAGAGGGAGGCGTCAGGGGAACGGCCGAGCTGGGGGAGAGCGGGTAAAGCGCCGCCCGGACGGCGGGCGCCGCCGGATCCGGCAGGCTGCGGCCGCTAGCGGCCGGCGTTCGACGCCGTGGTGAAGAGCCGGCGCCGGTTCCACTCGGTGACGGCCTCGCCGATCGTCGGCCGGCCGGGCGTCCGGGTGCCGCAGACCGAGCAGTGGACCGAGAGAATGGTGCCACCAGCCTCCGCCATGACACCGGCAAAGGCGCTGCCGCCACAGCGGGGACAGGGCAAGAGCTGGACCTCTGACATGCGGCGAAACCTCTCGACTTCGACGGACTTGTGCCGGCGAGTATAACAGCTCGCCCGGGCAGCCGCCACGGACTGGCCGCCGAGACGCCGGCACGACGACCTGCCGAGACCCCAGATGCCCCGATGCGCCGATGCCGCCGCCCATGCCGCCGATGCCGCCGATGCCGCCGCCCGTCGATACCGATGCCGCCGCCCGTGGGCGACTCAGCCCGCTCCCTCGGCGGCGCTCGGGAGGTGCTGGCGCCAGGGAGCCTCCTCCGGCCAGCATCTGCGATAAGGTAGGCCGACCGATGCAGCTCCATGACCTCGCCCGGCGCTTGGTGGCGGTGGCGCTCGCCGCGGTCGATCCGGAACGGCTGGTGCGCGAGGCGCTGGCATCCCGGACGGCGTCCCGGACGGAGCGCTGGGGCGGGGTGCTTGCCCTCGGCAAGGCGGCGCCGGGCCTGGCGCGGGGCGCCGGCGCGGCCCTGGCGCCGGGGGCGGTGCCGCGCCGGCTGCTGGTGCGCACCCACGGCGCGCCGGCCCTCCTCGATCCGGGCTGGGAGCAGCTCTCCGGCGGGCATCCGCTCCCCGACCGCCAGAGCCTCGCCGCCGGCCGGCGGGTGATGAGCTGGCTCGCCGAGCTGCCGGCGGAGACGCCGCTCCTGGCGCTCATCTCCGGCGGCTCCTCGGCCTGCGTCGAGGCGCCGGCGGGCGGCCTGACCCTGGAGGAGCTGGCGGCCACCCAGCGCGCGCTCCTCGCCTCGGGCCAGCCGATCCAGGCGTTCAACGCCGTGCGCAAGCACCTGTCGGAGCTCAAGGGGGGCGGCGGCCTGCGCGCCTGCCGCGCGCCGGTCGTGGCGCTGCTGCTCTCCGACGTGCCGGGGGACGACCCGGGCACGATCGGCTCGGGGCCGTTCGCCGCCGATCCCACGACCTTCGCCGAGGCGCTCGCCGCGGTGGCGCCGCTCGCGGCGGTGCCGGAGCGCGTGCGGCTGCGGCTGGCGGCCGGCGCGCGCGGCGAGCTGGCGGAGACGCTCAAGCCCGACGATCCGGCGGCGGGCCGGGTCTCCACCGTCCTCCTGGGGAGCGCCGCGACCGCCGGGGCGGCGGTGGCGGCCGAGCTGCGGCGCCGCGGCTACGCGGCGGTCGAGGACGGCCTGGCCGGCGAGGCGGCGCCCGCGGGGACCGCCCTGGTGCGCCGCGGACGGGCGCTGCCGGGAGACTGCGCGGCGCTGGTCCTGGCCGGCGAGACGACGGTGACCCTGGGACCGGCGCCCGGCCGCGGCGGGCGCAACCAGGAGCTGGCGCTCGCCGCGGCGCGCGAGCTCGCGGGCGGCCGCGACGAGGTGGTGCTCACCCTCGCCACAGACGGCGAGGACGGGCCGACGCGGTATGCCGGCGGGGTGGTGGACGGCACGGGCTGGGAGCGGATGGCGCGCGCCGGCATCGACCCCGGCGCGGCCCTGGCGCGGCACGACGCGCAGCGGGCGCTCGCGGCGCTGTCCGGGGCGCTGCTCGAAACCGGCATCACCGGCACCAACACCGGCGACCTGGCGGTCTACCTGCGCGGGCTCACGGCTCGGCCGTGAGCCGCGCCCACCGCTTGAACCGGAACCACCGGTTGCGCAGCTTCCAGAAGCGGCTCGCCTCCATGGCGCCGACCTGCCGCTCCAGCCGTTCGATCCTGCGGCCCAGCTCCGCCGCCTGGGCCTCGCGGCGCCGCGCCTCCTCCCGCACCTGAAGCTGGGTGGCGTGAAGGTCGAGCCAGGCCGAGCGCAGCAGCGCCCCGGCGACGGTGTCGGCGTAGAGCTCGAGCTCCTCGCCGCCGCCGGTCAGCACGCCGAGGCGCAGCCGGGCGCCGTCGGCAAAGGCGCGCCCGGCGGCCGGCTGCAGCAGCAGCCGCCAGGAGAAGGCGGCGATCGGATCGCTGGCGCCCGGATCGGCCGTGCGCTCGACCGCGGCGCGCGGCGCGAGGTCGCGGCAGACGCCCGAAGGCGCACCGTCGATGGTGGCCCGCACCTCCCGCGGCGGCAGGCCGGTCAGCCGGTCGCCCACCCAGCCGCTCAACAGCAGGCCGCGCCCCCCCGAGGACCGGCACTCCTCGACGGAGCCGTCCGGGCTGCGCTCGACGCGCAGCCCTTCAAAGGGAGAGCGCGTCACCCGCGGCCCCGCCAAGGGGCCGGGCGCCGCGCTCAACCCGCCGCGGCCGGCCTCCGGGCAGGATCCTTCCTCCTCCCCGCCGGCGCCGTCTCCGGCCCCGGCGCCTCCGGTCCCGGCACCGCCGCCGGCGCCGTCCGGCGGCAGCAGCACGTAGAGGTCCTGGAAGTTGCCGAGCGCGCGCGGGATGCGGTGCACCGCGCAGCCCGGCACCGCCGCGCCCGCCGCCGTGCGCACGTGGTCCTCGCTCACCCAGGTCGTGCCGTACTCCTCGGCGGCCAGCGAGCCGCTCTCGCTCCGCGGCTCGAAGACCAGGCCGGACGCGGCCGGCGGCCCGCCGCGACGGAGCGCCAGATCGTGCACGCTCCACAGCAGCATCCCCCCGGGCGCCAGCGCCGCGCCCAGGCGCCGCAGCCAGCCGGCGAAGCGGGGGGCGGGCAGATGGGTGAAGAGCGACGAGACGACGATGCAGTCGAACTCGCCGCCGGGAGCGAAGCGCTCGGGGTCGGCGACCGACACGATGCCGCGCACGCCGAGGTGCCGCTCCTGGAAGGCGACGCCCTCGGCATAGATGTCGGACACCCAGACCGCTTCCCGCGGCAGCTCCGCCGCGATGTGGCGCGCCACCCGGCCGTAGCCGCTGGCGAAGTCGAGCAGGCGCCGGCAGGCGCGCGGCGCGCCGAAGCGCCAGGCGATGACCTGGCGCAGCGTGCCCCAGATGCGCGCCCCGGAATCGAAATAGGCCGCCGCCGCCTGCTCCGGCGGATAGCCGAGCGCATGGAGGAAAAAGTGGTACATCTCGTCGTCGGCGTGGATGTCGAGGTTCACGCCGTCCGCCGCCAGGCCGCGGCAGAGCGCCTGCACCACGACGCTCGACGATTCCTCATGCGCGTAGGCCAGACGCTCGGCGCTCATGCCGTCGGTTCTCCCTGGCGGGTCTGCCCGTGGCGTTCTACGGCGGAGCGCACCAGACCGCCGGCGCCCGGCCGGCGCCGGGCGCAGGAGAGCGCGCGGGCGGAGCGCCGGACGGGCGGGGCCGGCTTTTCAGCCGCCGGCTAGCCGCGCTGACGCAGGGCCCGGTCGAGGCTGTACTCGCCCGATCCGTGCGCGGCGATGTAAAGGAAAACGAAGCAGTAGAGGACCGCCAGCTCGCCCTTGTTCACAATGGGCAGCAGCCCGCCCGAGGCGTGCACCATGAAGTAGGCGACCGCCATCTCGCCGCTGCAGATGAAGGCGGCGATGCCGGCGAACAGGCCGACGGCGATGAGCAGGCCGCCGACGAGCTCGATCCAGCCCGCGAGCTGCATCATCGCGGGGAGGCCGGTAGGGCCGCCGAACATCCCGAGGGCCTTCTGCGCCCCGTGGCAGGCGAAGAGCAGACCGGCGACGACGCGCAGCAGGGCATAGATCGGTTGGACGAATCGCGCAAGCCAGGGCATCGGGCACCTCCCATGATTTTCCGCCGGATCATACCATCGGCCCATCGCTCGATCGCCGGGCCGTGGCAGAATCCACGCCATGACCCGGAGCGCCGCGCCGAGGGTGGTGGTGGTCGGCAGCTGCATCATGGACGTCTGCATGGCGGTCCCGCGCCTGCCGCGGGTCGGCGAGACGCTGGTGGCCGACGGCATGCGCCTCGCGCCCGGCGGCAAGGGCGCCAACCAGGCCATTTTCGTGTCGCGGCTGGGAGTGCGCTCGCAGCTGATCAGCTGCGTCGGCGACGATCCCTTCGGCCGCGCCTTCGGCGAGCTGCTGCGGGGCGAGGGCGTGGACGCCCGGCTGCTGGTGACCGACCCCGAGGAGCCGACCGGTGTGGGCGTGCCGCTGATCCTGGGCGGCAGCGCCAACGCCATCGTCGTCGCGCCGGGCGCCGCCATGCGCCTTCCCGCCGCGGTGGTCCGGCGGGGGCGCCATGGGATCGCCGCGGCGCGGGCGCTGCTGCTGCAGCTGGAGGTGCCGGCGCCGGCCGTCCAGGAGGCCATCGACCTCGCCCGCGCGGCGCGGGTGGAGGTCTTCCTGAACGCCGCGCCGGTCACCGCCGGCGCCGCCCGCCTCGCCGCCGGCGCGGACGTGCTGATCGTCAACGAGAGCGAGGCCGAGGAGCTGTCGGGGCTGCCGGTCGGGGCGCGGCTCGATCCGGCGGCGCGGGCAGCGCGGGCGCTCCATGACTTGGGACCGGGCACCGTGGTGCTCACCCTGGGCGAGCGCGGCGCCCTGCTCAGCCGCGCCGGCGAGCCGCTCTTCGTGCCCGGCTGCCGCGTCGCCGCGGTGGACCCGACCGGCGCCGGCGACGCCTTCTGCGCCGGCCTGGTCGCCGCCCGCTGCGGCGGCGCCGACTGGCCTGCC
>JASLEW010000943.1 GCA_030150965.1 Thermoanaerobaculia bacterium
TGCCGGTGCCGGCGGCACGGCCGGAGGTGCCGCCGCGCTGGTGCGCCCGTTCCCGCCCGAGGTGAAGCTGGGCGGCGTCGAGCTGTCGGCCGACGGCGTCGCCTATGTCGACCTGCGCTGGCCCGATCACCAGGATCCGCCGGAGTCGGGCTCGACGGAGGAGATCCAGCGCGTCTACAGCGTGGTCGACTCGGTGGCGCTCAACGTGCCGCAGGCCGCGCGGGTCGTGCTGCTGTGGAACGGCACCCAGCGCACGACCTTCTCCGGCCATCTCGACACCAGCCGCCCGCTGGTGCCCGACCGCACGCTGCTGGCGCCCTGACCTCCGGCCGCCGCCAGCCGCCGCCTCCTCGACCGCGCTCCGCCCCCGCCATGATCGACGCGATCGGCGTGTTCGACTCCGGCGTCGGCGGCCTCACCGTGGTCGAGGCGCTGCGCCGGCGGCTGCCGCACGAGTCGATCCTCTACCTGGGCGACACCGCGCGGCTGCCCTACGGCAGCAAGTCGCCGGCCACGGTCAGCCGCTACACCGAGCGCAACGTCGGCTTCCTGGTCGAGCGCGGCGTCAAGGCCGTGGTGGTGGCCTGCAACACCGCCTCGGCGCTGGCCCTGCCCGAGCTCAAGCTGCCGGTGCCCACCTGGGGGGTGATCGAGCCGGGCGCCGAGCGCGCCGCGGCGGCGAGCCGCGGGCGGGTGGGGGTCATCGCCACCGCGGCGACGGTGCGCTCCGACGCCTACGGCCGGGCGCTGCGCCGGCTGCGGCCGGCGCTCGAGGTCGCGAGCCTCGCCTGCCCGCTGTTCGTGCCCCTGGTCGAGGAGGGATGGCACGACGATCCGGTGACCGAGCAGGTGGCGGCGCGCTACCTCGAACCGCTCCTCGCCGGGCGCATCGACACCCTGGTCCTCGGCTGCACCCACTACCCGCTGCTGCGCCGGGTGCTGGAGCGGGTGGCCGGACCCGAGGTGCTGCTGATCGACTCGGCGGCGGCGGTGGCCGAGGCGGTGGCCGTGGACCTCGAGCGCCTCGGCCTCACCGCGCGCTCCCCGGCGAGCGGGCTGCGCCTGTGCGTGACCGACGCCGGGCCGAGCTTCCAGGAGCTGGCGCGCCGCATCCTCGGCCGCCCCGACCTGGAGCTCGAGTGGGTCGAGGTGGTGTGACGCCGGCGCCGGGGACCGCCTCGCCGCCGAACAGGATCCTGGCGCACTCGTCCGCCTCGTTGGTGCCGCTCATTCGCCGGCCTCGCTTCGCCTCCCGCCGATCAGGGTCTGGTAGGCCCGGAGGATGCTGTCGAGCGCCTCCAGGACGGAGCGGCGGGTGGGCTCGTCCATGCGCTCGACCGCCCGCAGGAAGCGGCTCAGGCTGGGCTCCAGCCCGGGATGCCCCAGGAGGCTGTCGACGGTGACGGGCAGGACGGCCGCGAGACGGATCAGGACGCTGGCCGGCGGCAGGTGGACGCCGCCCTCGTACTTGGCGATCATCGATTTGGAGAGCTGAAGCTCCTCGGCGAGCTGCCGCTGGCTCAGCCCGACGCCTTCACGCAGCTCGCGGATCCGCGATCCCACGGGTCCCGCCAGCTCCTTGGCCGAGGGCCAGCTGCGGATCCTGGAGGACACGGGCCACATATTGACCCGTCGCTCTACAAAAAATCAACGGTTGAGCGACGCTCATCGACCATTCCGCAATCACCGTAGGAGTGACCGCCACCCGCCGGGGGCCTGAAGGTGCGTCCCGCTCAACCGCGGCTCAGGCCGGGCAGGGGAGATGGCGCCAGGCCCGGCGCGGACTACTTCTTCTGGTTCTGCGCCAGCTCCTGGGCCCGGTCGTAGTGGCCCAGGCGCCGCTGCAGCGCGCGGTTCACCGCCTCCTCCACCAGGCGGTCGAACTGCTCGGACTGCTGCAGGTCGGACAGCAGGAGAGCGGGTTTGGGCGCGGGCGGCTCGGGCGGGCGGCGGCCGCGGGAGGCGGCGGCGAAGAACTCCTCCTGCGACAGGCCGACGACCCGCAGCACCGCGATCAGGTGCTTGAGCTTGAGATCGACCTCGCCGGTGAAGATCCGCCGCAGCGACTTGGGCCCGCTGCCCAGCTGGCGTTCCACCGCGGTCACGGTGAGCCCGGCGGCGCGGATCGCCTGGCGCAGGAAGCTCAAGTAGTGACGGACCTCGACCTCGACGGTGGGCTCGGTGTCGCTCATCGCATCCTCGACGCTCGGAGCATACCTGGATTTTGGCCCATCGGAGGGCAGTATAAGTCCCTCTCTGAAGGATAACGGCCACTCCGCGCCCCCCGCGCGGTCACTCGGCCCGCATCGCCCGCACCGGAACGACGGCCGCGGCGCGGGCGGCAGGCGGCAGGCCGACGGCGCGGGCGGCCGCGGGGCTCCGGCGCAGGCGGCGCAGGGCGAACCGCGCGTCGTCGCCGAGACCGGAGAGGCCGAGTTCACCGCCCGGCCTCCGCCCGGCCGTCGAGGTCGCGCACCGCGGGCAGCAGGCCGAAGCCGTCCGCCTCGCGCACCGCTGTCAGGATGGCCGCGGCCACCGCGCGCTCGGCCAGCACCCCGATCTGGTGCAGGTGCGCCGGCCGCTCGCCGGTCGCCAGGGTGACCACCAGGTCGCCGTCGTAGAGGGTGAGGGCCGGCGACAGCGCGCGGTAGAGGCCGCCGAAGGCCATCTGGCAGACCTTGTGCGCCGCCTGCTTGGTCAGCGCGGCGTCGGTCATCACCACCGCCAGGGTGGTGTTGCCCTCCCAGGGATGCCGCCCCTCCGGCGGCAGCGCCGCCAGCACCCGGTCGGCCCCCACCAGCCGCCGCGAGCCGGCGCCGTCGCGGCAGCCGGCGACCACGGTGCCGGTCGCGGGATCCCGCACGTCGCCGAAGGCATTGACCGCGGCCAGCGCCGCGACCGTCGGGCCGCCCGCGGGGGTCAGGCTCGCGAAGCCGATGCCGCCCTTCATCCCGCACTCGCGCCCCAGCGCCTTGCCCACCGTGGCGCCGGTGCCGGCGCCGACGCTGCCGGCCGGCACCGGTCCCGCCCGCGCCGTGCGCAGCGCCTCCTCGGCCAGCTCCCGGCCGGGGTGGGCCGCGGGATCGCCGAACCCGAGGTCGAACAGGATCGCGGTCGGCACCAGAGGCACCCGCGCCACCCCGGCGTCGAAGCCGTGCCCCTCGCGGGCCAGCGCCGCGACCACCGGGTCGGCCGCCGCCAGGCCGAAGCCGCTGCCGCCGGCGAGCACCACCGCGTGGACGCGGGTCGCCAGGTGGTGCGCGCCGATCAGCGAGTCGAACTGCCGCGTGCCGGTGGCCGAGCCGCGCAGCTCCGCCGCCGCCACCGCGCCCTCCGGGCAGAGCACCACGGTCACGCCGGTCATGCCGGTGGTGTCCGAGCCGTGGCCGATGGCGAGGCCGCCGATGGTCAGCTCGCCCACCGGCGCCGGCAGCGGGGGATAATCCACGCCGCTATGCTAAGCCAGATCCCGAAGGCGGCCACGGTGGCAGAGCTCGCCCACGGGGCTCTGCGTCCGGCGGGCTCGCCGAGGCGTGGGTCCCGATTGCCGAGGCGTCCCGGCGCCGGTGGCGGCGGTGCCGGAGCGGCGGAGCCGAGCGGCATGGCCGCGGAGCCGTGGTGGGAGTGCGCGCCGAGGGCGGCGAGGCGCAGGCGCCAGGCACGGGAGCGGCGATGAGACGGCAGCGGCTCCTGCTGCTGTCGCTGGCGGTGCTCAACGCCGCCCTGGCGGCGGCGGCGTGGACGCGCCAGCCCTGGGCCAACGGGCCGGCGGAATGGCGGTGGGAGTACCTGCCGGTGGCGGGCGGCGGGGCGGGGCCTGGCGGCGCCTCCCCGGGCGCCGGGGCCGCCGGCGGCCTCCTT
>JASLEW010000946.1 GCA_030150965.1 Thermoanaerobaculia bacterium
GCGGACCGGCCGGCGCGGTCGGGCCCGGCGTGGCCGGGGCGGTCAGGTTGCCCGGCGCGGCCGGATCGGTCGGGCTGAGCGGACCGCTCGGCGCGAGCGGAGCGGTCGCGCCGGCCGGGTCGCCCGGCTCGACGATGGCGATCGCGGTGCGCAGCGCGCCGTGGCGGCGCACCACCTGGCGCAGGCTGGCGGCGAGCAGCTCGACGCGCACCCGGCCGCGCAGCCGCACGGCGCGGGCGATGTTGTACTCGACGCTCTCCGGGGCGAGCTGATGGAGGAACCACAGCCGCTGCTGCGCGAACGACAGCGGCGCCCGCGCGCGCTGCGCCGCGGCGATCCGCGCCGGCGCCCCGGCGCGGCGGGCGGCCTGCCCCTGGCGCAGGAAGCCGAGCAGCTCGGCCTTGCGCTGCTTGATCTCCGCCAGCAGCTCGGCGGTGAGCGCGCCGGGCGGGGCGCTGTACCTGAGCTTCTCTCCCTCGGCCCACAGCCTGACGCCGCGCTCGCGCAGCAGCGCCAGGATCTGCACCGTCGTCCGCGTGCTGCCGGTGGCGGCGGTGGTGGTGGTGAGGCGGGCAGAGGCGGTGGTGAGAATGGCGGCGTCGGTGGACGTGGCGGCCCGCCGCTCCAGGAAGACGCGGATGCCGCCGAGGATCTGCGGCACCGCCGTCGCCGCGTACTCGCGGATGTGCGGCAGGTCCCACAGCCGGCCGGTCATCAGGCGCACCGAGAAGATGCCGCGCGCGACGAGGAAGGTGGGGAGCAGCCCGGCGTGCTCGGCGGCGAGCGGCCGGACGCGCCGGTAGCCGCGCAGGAAGGCGTCGAGCATGCCGCCAAACCCCGGCTTCTCGCGCAGCGGCAGGAGCGCCGCCGCGATGTCGTAGAGGTAGTGGCCCCAGCCGAGGTCGGCGAAATCGATCGGATGCACCCGCTCGCCGTCCGCCTCCGCCTCGCCCGGTCCGGCTCCCTCGGCTGCCGGCTGGATCGTCCCGGCCCACCCGGCCGGCTCGACCCGCTCGACCAGGGTGTTGTCGGGCTCCAGGTCCTTGTGGATGAGGCCGAAGACGTCGCGGCCCTCGCCGAGCGCGGCCATCGTCTCGCGCACCACGCCGGCCGCCTCCTCCACCAGGGCGCGCGCCCGCTCGCCGACCAGCGGCGCGCCCTGGCCGGGGGCGAGCACCGGCCCGTTGCCGAAGAGGCCCACCGCGTCCCAGCGCGGGCGGGTGAACCCGGCCGGCGGCTGCCAGCTCTCGGCGAAGCGGTGGAGCCGCGCCGAGATCTCGCCGATCCGCTCCAGCCGCCGCGGCGTCGGGGTGTCCTGCACCATCCGTCCGGGCACCCAGCGGAACAGCGCGCAGCGCCGCGGACGCTCGCCGGGCCCGGCCGCGGAGCGCACCACCAGCGCGCCGTCGCGCGCCCGCACCGGCTGCGGCGCCACCAGCCCCGTCGCCGCGCGCAGCGCCTCCAGGTACTCCAGCTCGGAGCGGATCTCGGCCTCGCCGTAGCCGTCCGGGTCGCAGACCCGCAGCACGTAGCGGCCGTCCGCGGCATCCACCCTGAACGTGGTGTTCTTCTTGTGCTCGAGCAGCTGCACCACCGGCCGGTCGAGGGGCCACGAGGCGATCACCCGCTCCGCCACCTCCCAGGCCCGTTCGAGCAGCGCCTCGCGCGCGGCGACCTCCGCCGTCTCCCTCATCGCCTCTGCTGGCCCTCCCGCCCCAGCGCCGGCACCAGCGCCAGCACCGTCACGGTCCTGCCGGGCAGCAGCGGCACCGCCGCCCCCTGGACCCAGCCGTCGTAGAGGTCGCCGTAGTGGTCGGAGAGCGGGTTGCCGCTCTCGCCGCCGGGCATCTCGAAGATCCCCTCCTCCTCGCGCCCGGGCGACACCACCAGCCGCAGGCTGGCGCCGAAGTCGGGCGCCTGGACGCGCGGCATGTCGTCGTCGCCCGGCAGCGGGCGGGGCGGCATCGACAGGCGCTGGCCGAGCCAGGGGATGGCGCCGCTCAGCGGGTGGTCGATGGCCGCGGTGTTGCGCTCGCCCCAGGTGCGGGCGGCGAGCGGGCCGCGCCCCTGGAAGCGCGCGATCAGCCGGTCCGCCTGGGCGAGCAGCAGCTCGTCCCAGCTCTTGAACCGGGGGTCGAGCAGATGCGGCGGCCGCTCGCTCACCAGCCGCCAGAGCGGCCCCTCGTGCTGGTTGACCGTCCCCTCGTAGTCGAAGTCGGGATCGGCGGCGCTGCACGGCGCGGTGAGCGGCGCGAACACGGCGCGCGCCACCAGGGCGCGGAAGCTCCGCACCATCCGGTAGCCGGCCGAAGCGACCGCGGCCCGCCCGCCCCAGCTCTCGACCGCCTGGCGCAGCTCGCCCCGCCGCGGGTCGGCCGCCACCGCCCGCGGCGTCAGCACCGCGAGCAGCAGGTCGTGCCAGCGGGCGAGGAACAGCGCCCGGTCGTCGAGCTGCAGGCGGCGCATGTCGTCGGCCGTGGTGCGCGGCAGCGCCAGCAGGCGGTCGCGGATCTGGCGGGCGCGGGCGCCGAGCACGAAGTTGCCGCGGCCGAGGGGGGCCGCCGCCGCTCCCGCCAGCACCCGGTTGTTGGCGGTCCACAGCCGGCCCGCCGGCGGATCGGCGAGCCGCGGCACCGCGGCCGGCGGCAGCAGGCCCTGCCAGGAGCGGGCGCCGTCGGCCCACGAGGCCGCGGTCTCGCCGTCGAAGCCGGCGCGGCGGGGGAGGCGTCCGGCGATCGTCCAGCCGATCCGCCCGGCGCTGTCGGCGGCGACGAGATTGAGCGCCGGCACGCCGCTGGCGCGGGCGGCGTCGAGCGCCTCGTCTACGGTGGCGGCGGTCTCCAGGCGCACGAATTCGAAGTCGGCGCCTCCCGGCTCGTCCACCACCGCCCGCACCGCCCGCCGGCGGCCCCGCGCGTCGCGGTCCACCACCGGCCCCCAGACCGTCCACTCGGCGTCGAGCGGCCGGTCCGCCTCGCCCCGCACCCTGAGCACCTCGGCGTGGCGCTCGAACGGCCGCGGCCCCTGCGGCGTCAGGTAGAAGCCGGGGTGCCCCGGGTCGGCGTCGAGGAGCACCAGGTCGCTGGTGTCGAGCACGCTGTTGGTCAGCCCCCAGGCCACCCGACCGTTGCTGCCGACGACCAGCAGCGGCGCCCCCGGCAGGGTGGCGCCGGCCAGGCGGTGCGGCGGCGCGCCGGGCGCCGCCGCCGGCCAGGTGAGCACGGCGCGGTACCAGATGTTGGGCACCGAGAGCGTCAGGTGGAGCTCGTTGGCGAGCAGGGCATGGCCGTCGGCGGTCCAGGCGCCGGCCACCGCCCAGCTGTTGCTCGCCGCGGCACGGCTCCCCCGCTCCTCCCGGTAGCCGTCCGCCACGGCATGGCCGCCTCGCTCCTCCCGGCTGCTGGCCACCGTGGCCCGGCCGTTGCGCTCCTCCGAGTTGCCGCCTGTTGCGGCACGGGGGCCATGCTCCTCCCGGCCGCCGCCGGCCGCGGCACGGGCGGGCAGCCCCCGCCGCAGATCCACCACCGCGGGCCCCGGCAGCGGCGGCGCCGCCGGCGGCTCCCCCGCGACCGGCGCCTCCCACTCGGGCGCCGACGGCGCGCTCAGGAAGCGGAAGAGCGCCTCCGGCAGCCGGTCGTGCAGCAGCGAGAGCGACGCCTCGGTCGCGCCGTTCACGTCCTCGAGCTGGAGGAACATGCTGTAGAGCACCAGCACCGAGTCCTCCGCCCGCCACGGGGCGGGGGAGGCGCGCAGCACCAGGTACTCGAAGGGGGGCGCGGCGAGCGCGGCGAGGCCGGCGTTGGCGCCGGCGGCGTAGGCTTCGAGCATCCGGCGCACGTCGGGCGCGCTCGCCGAGAGCACCCGCCGGGCCTGGCGGCGGAAGAGGTGGATGCGGACCGACCGGTCGCTCGCCAGCGCCGGCCTGCCGAACAGCTCGGCCAGCTCGCCCGCCGCGCGGCGGCGCAGCAGGTCCATCTGGAAGTAGCGGTCCTGCGCATGGGCGAAGCCGGTGAGGAAGGCGACGTCCCGGCGGCTGGCGCCACGCAGGGTCGGGATGCCCCGCGCATCGCGCTCGATCGCCGCCGGCGCGCCGAGCCCGGCCACCGCCAGGCGCCCGGCCGTGCGCGGCAGGTCCGCGACCAGCCGGTGGCGCACCCACAGGCTGAAGGCGGCCACCGCCAATGCGGCGGCCAGGGCGAGCAGCCCGGCGATCCGCCCGGCCCGGCGAGCCCAGCGGGCGCGGCCAGCTCGGCCATCCCTGCCGGCCCGGCGATCCATGCCGTTCCGGCCCTTCCGGCTGCCCAGGCCGTCCAGCGCCACGCGCGCCCTGTTCCTCCCGCCGCCGCCGGGCGTCATCTCGGATCCGTCCATGCCGTCCGCCTACTCCGTCCGCAGCGCGCGCACCGGGTCGATGCGCGCCGCCCGCCGCGCCGGCAGGTAGCTCGACAGCAGGCAGACGAGCGCCAGGCCGCCGAGCGCCAGCGCCAGCGCCGCCGGATCGCGCGGGCTCACGCCATGGAGCTGGCTGGCCAGGAGGCGGGTCAGCGCCCAGGCGCCGGCCACGCCGAGCGCCAGGCCCGCCGCGGCCAGCCGCAGCCCGAAGCCGAGCACCAGCGCGCACAGCTGCGCCGGCTGCGCCCCGACCGCGGCGCGGATGCCGATCTCGCGCCGCCGCTGGTTGACGGTGAAGGAGAGCACGCCGTAGATGCCGACCGCCGCCAGCACCAGGCCGAGCAGGCCGAGCGCGGTGTAGATCGCCGTGCTGAAGCGCTCCGGCGTGGTGCGCCTGGCGAAGCGCTGCTCCATGGTCGCGACGTCGAACACCGGCTCGTCCGGGTCCACCGAGCGGATCGCCGCGCGCACCGCCGGCACCAGCGCCAGCGGCTCGCCCCTGGCCCGCAGGGTGAACGTCATCCGTTCGAGGTCGTCGGCGGTCGCCTGCGCCGCCGGCAGGTACCAGGCGTCGTCGTTGCCGAGCACCTCGTCGTGCGTCTCCTCGAGCGTGCCGGCGACGCCCACCACGGTCAGCCAGGGCTGGGTGGAGCGCGCCCTCCCGCGCCGCAGCTGCTTGCCGATCGCCGTCTCGCCCGGCCAGTAGCGGTCGGCGAGCGAGCGGCTGACCACCACCACCCGCGCGGCGCCGGCGGTGTCGCGATCGTCCAGGAAGCGGCCGGCGACGAGCGGCACGCGCAGCGATTCGAGATAGCCCGGCGTGACCACGCGGTGGTGCACCAGGTGGTAGCCGCGCGGCTCGGCCGCCGGCCTGCCCTGGACGTTGAAGGAGGCCGCGTTGGTGCCGGTATAGAGCGGCTGGGTGGAGGTGCCGCCCACCGCGGCCACGCCGGGGACCTGGCGCAGGGCGGCGAGCGCCCTGCCGGCGAAGGCGGCCTTCTCCGCCGGGCTGTGGAACCTGAAGTCGGGGAAGGGAACGGCGAAGCTCAGCACCTGCCGCGGGTCGAACCCGCGCGGCTCGGCCTGGAGACGCGCGAAGCTGCGCACGATCAACCCGGCGGCGGTGAGCAGCACCAGCGACAGGGCCACCTCGGCGATCACCAGGCCGGCGAGCAGCCGCCGCCCGCCGGCGCCCAGGGTGCGCGTGCGGCCCCCCTCCTGGAGCGCGCCGCCGGGACCGCTGCGCGAGAGGCGCAGCGCCGGCACCAGGCCGAACAGCAGGCCGACGGCGAGCCCGGCGGCCAGGGAGTAGCCGAGCGTCGCCAGGTCCAGGCGCGGCTCGATGTCGAACTCGCCCAGCGCGTAGGCCGGGCTCAGGGCGACCAGCGGTTTCATCGCCACCGCCGCGAGCAGCGTGCCGGCCGCGGCGCCGAGCAGCGCCAGCAGCAGGCTGTGGGTGAGGAGCTGCCGGGCCAGCCGGCCGCGGGTGGCGCCGAGCGCGGCGCGCACCGCCACCTCGCTCCCCAGCTGCGACCCCTGCGCCAGGAGCAGGCTCGAGATGTTGACGCAGGCGATGAGCAGCACCAGCGTCGCGGCCGCCAGGAGCAGGTAGAGCAGCCGGTCCAAACCGCCCACCAGCTCGCCGCGCATCGGGCTCAGGTTCGCCGCCCGCGGCCCGTTGGCCTGCTGGCCCGCCTGGCGCAGCCGCTCCACCAGCGCGTTCATCTCGCTCCGCGCCTGCGCCAGCGTCACCCCGGGCTTGAGGCGCGCCGGCGCGTAGTACTCCTCGTCGAGGTTGAGGTCGCGGCGGTAGGCGAGCGGCACCCACATGTCGGCCTCGTAGGGGTGGTGGATGCCGCGCGGCATCACCCCGACGACGGTGTAGGGCTGACCGTTCAGGGTCAGCGTCCGGCCGACCGTCCCGGGATCGCCGCCGAAGCGCGCCGTCCAGGTGTCGTAGCTCAGGATCACCACCCGGTTGCTCCCCGGGCGGTCCTCGTCGGCGGTGAAGCTGCGCCCGAGCAGCGGGCGCATGCCGAGGAGCGGGAAGAAGTTGGCGCTGACCCGCGCCGCCGGGAAGCGCTGCGGCTCGCCCGCGCCGGTGAGCGTCAGGTTGCCGTCGGTCGCCGCGGCGATGTCGGTGAACACCCGCTGCCCCTCCCGCCAGGCGCCGTAGCTCGCCGCGGTCAGGCTGCGCAGGTCGGGGGCCTCGCCGGGCGCCGCGTAGTCCTCGCGCACCCGCACCACGCGGTCGATGTCCTCGATCGCCAGCGGGCGGAGCAGGAAGGCGTTGACCACGCTGAAGGTGGTGGTGTTGGCGCCCAGGGCCAGGCCGAGCGACAGCACCACGGCCGCGGTCAGGCCGAGGTTGCGGCGCATCACGCGCCGGCTCCAGGAGAGGTCGTGGCGGAGCGTGGCGGCGAAGCTCATCGCGCACCCGCCTCGATCCTCGCGCCCGGGGCCGGGCTCGGGACCTGATCCGGCTCCGGGCCCGGCCTCACGGCCTGATCCGGCTCCTGGCCCGGGCTGGCGATCCGATCCGGCTCGGCGCCCGGGCTGACCATCGGCTCCGGCTCCGGCGCCGGGCCCAGGATGCGGTCCATGCGGTCCGCGGCGATGCCGCGCTCGGCGAGGAAGGCGCGCAGGTTCTGCCGCGCGGCGGGCAGGGTGATGCCCAGCCGGTCGAGCTCGGCGCCCACCTCGCCGCCGAGCTGCCGGTAGCGCGGCGGCGCCTCCGCCCCGAGCGCCGCGAGGAGCACCGCGTCCACCTGCAGCAGCAGCGGATAGAACTGGCCGCCGATCGTGTCGGGCTGGTCGCGGTACCGCTTGTAGGTGGCGACGCCGTTGACGTGGATGATCTCGTTCGAGAAGCTCGCCGCCGAGCCGGTGCCGTCGCGCAGCAGCTCGCGCACGTGATGCAGCTTGTAGCCGAGCGCGTTGGCCACCAGCTGATAGAGCACCAGGATCTGGAAGTAGGCGTTGCGCAGCGGGTACTCCGGCAGCCCGTAGACGCCGGGCGGCAGCACCCGGCGGAGGAGCCGGATGTGGTGGCGCTTGGGCACCCGGTTGTAGAGCGGGCGGTGGGTGATGGTGCGCCCCTTCGGGCCGCCGCGGTAGTTGTAGCTGCACGGCGAGACCTCGATCCCGCGGGCGCGCAGCCGGCGGATCACCGCGTAATTGAGGAAGACGAACGCCGAGTGCAGCGCGCGCTCCCTGCTCCCCTCGATCGGATGCGACCAGATGCAGTTGGCGACCGTGTCGTCCGCCAGCGCCGCCATCTCGGCGAACAGGCCCGGGTTGAGCACGAAGCAGTCGATGTGCAGCCAGCCGAAGCTGTGGTCGGCGGCGCCGAAGATGAATTCGAGCGCCGTGTTGTCGTCCACCCGCGAGCGGATGTGATGGAACGGCCGCCGGGGGTGGCGCGCGCGCACCCAGGCGATCTCGTCGACGGTGAGGTCCGAGCCGAGCAGCACGGCGTTGACCTCCTCCGGCACGAAGGCGAGGGCGCGGTCCAGCCAGTGCAGGAGATCGGTGGTGAAGAACAGGTAGACGATGTCCTGCCGCCGCGGAAGAAGGCGGTGAAAGGCGATGAACTCCCGCCGGTCGTGGCGCTCGGCGAAGGCGGAGAGCGCCTGGCGCAGCGGGCCGCGCAGGCGGTAGTAGACGAGCAGCAGGCGGACTCTCAGCTTGAAGAGCATGCGATCTCCCGCGGGGAAGCCTCGGGGACGGGGCCGCAATCGGCGAGCATCGCCGCGCGCAGCGCGGCCAGGTCGTTGACCGGGCCGTCGAAGACGATGCGCCCCTCGCTGAAGCGGATGACGCGGTCCGCCACGTCGAAGTAGCGGTCGTCGTGGCTGATCACCAGCACCGTCTTGCCGCGCGCCTTGAGCTGCGGCAGCAGGCGGCGGTAGAAGACCTCCTTGAAGTAGGGGTCCTGGTCCGCCGCCCACTCGTCGAACAGGTAGAGCGGCCGGTCCTCCAGCCAGGCGGCGAGCAGAGCCAGGCGCTTGCGCTGCCCCTGCGACAGCGCGGTGGTCGAGAGCCGGCCACCGGCGATCTCGACCTTGCCGTCGAGCTGCAGCTCGCGCAGGTAGCGCCGCGTCTCCAGGTCGGCCTCTCCCGGGCCGCCGCCGCCGCCCTCCGGCCCCTCCGGCGCCGCCGCTCCCTCCGGCCCCTCCGGCAGATGGTCGAAGAGGTGGAAGTCGAAGAAGACCGCCGAGAAGCTCTGCCGGTAGCGGTCGAGGCCGGCGCGGTCGATGCGCTCGCCGTTCCAGCGGATGGCGCCCGCCGCCGGCTCGTAGAGGCCGAGCAGGAGCTTGGCGAAGCTCGTCTTGCCGCTGCCGTTGCCGCCGATCAGGAAGACCAGCTCCCCCGGCCGCAACGCCAGGTCGAGCGGGCCGAGCACGAAGTCGGCCTCCCCCGCCTCGCGCGGAAAGCTGAAGGTGACGCCGGAGAGCTCCAGCCGCCAGGCCGCCCGCGCCGCCGCGGTTCCCGGCGCCGGCGGCGTCTTTGGAGCCGGCGTCGCCGGCGGTGCCGGCGTCGCCAGCGGCGCCTGCGGCTCGGTCTCCTCCTGCAGCCGCAGGCCGAGCTGCTCGAGCTTGGCGAGCGACACGCCGCCGCGGCCGAGCTGCGACAGGTTGGTGATCACCTGCTGCAGCGGCCCGCGGATGTAGAGCAGCACCAGGACGTAGCCCACCAGCGTCGTGCGCGGCACCGGCAGAGCGCGGGGCGCGGCGAACACCACCAGCCCCACCAGCGCCATGAAGCAGGCCCAGCCGGCGGCGACCACCGCGGCGAGCGTCAGGTTGGCGCGGGTGAACAGGCCGCGCAGCGTGTCGGCGGTCCCCGCCATCCGCCGCAGGTAGGCGCCGCGGCGGCGGCGGTTGAGCTTCAGCTCCTTGGTGCCGGCGGTGACGCCGGTGAAGAAGCCGTAGAGCTCGTCCTCCACCTCCCGCGCCTGGCCGTAGCGCCGGAACGTGCTGGCGACCGGTGCGCGGTAGATGGCGAGCAGCGGGACGAAGAGGAGCAGGAAGATGCCGAGCAGCGGCGGCGACAGCCAGCCGAGATAGGCCAGGCCGCCGAGGAACAGGGCGCTGCTGCTCGCCGTCTCCGGGATGACGATCAGCGCCTCGGTGATCACCGCCGTGTCGTCGGTGAGCGCCGCCAGCAGGCGGCCGGAGCCGAGCTGCTCCAGGCGCGCGAGCGGCGTGCCGAGGATGCTGCCGGCGAGGCGCAGGCGCAGGTCGTAGAGCATGTCCTGGCCGAGCCGCACCAGCAGGTACTGGCAGACCAGGCGCATCGCCGGGGCGGCGAGCAGCAGCAGGACGAAGCCGAGGAGCAGCGGGCGCAGCTCGCGCGCCGGCGCGGCGGGCCCGGCGGCGGCGAGGGCGGCGTTGAGCACCGCGATCTGCGCCGCTCCCGCCGCGCCGCTCACCAGCCCGGCGACGATGGCGAGGCTCACCATGCCGCGCGCCTGGCGGTAGACGAAGGCGAAGAGGGTGGCGACGGCGCTCACAGCTCGCCCTCCTCCAGCTCCCCCCGCTCCCCGAAGCCGGCCGCCACCGCCGCCGCGCCGGCCGCGGGCGCCTGGCGCGCCACCTCCTCGGCCCAGCGCGCCAGCTCGATCGCCTGCGCCAGACCGGCCACCGTCGGGTCCTCGAAGAACGCCGGCAGCGGCACCTCGAGCTGGAAGGCGCCGCGCAGCCGCGACATGAGCTGCGTGGTCAGCAGCGAGTGGCCGCCGAGATCGAAGAAGTTGTCGCGCGCGCCGACCCGCGGCACCCCGAGGAGCTCCTGCCAGATCGCCGCCAGGCGCTCTTCGAGCGGCGAGCGCGGCGCGACGTGGGCGGCATCGCGCAGCGCCGCCGCCGCGCCGCGGACGTCGATCTCGTCGAGCGCGCGGCGGTCGATCTTGCCGGCCGGGGTGAGCGGCAGGGCGTCGCGGCGGACGAAGGCGCTCGGCACCATCGGGTCGGGGAGCGAGGCGGCGAGGAAGGCGCGGAGCGCCGCCGGCTCGGCCGCCGCCGCGTCGCCGGCCGCGGCGACGAAGGCGACCAGCCGCCGGTCGCCGGGCAGGACCTCCTTGATCAGCACCGCCGCCTCGCGGACCGCCGGGTGGCGCAGCAGCGCCGCCTCGACCTCGCCGGGCTCGATGCGCACGCCGCGGACCTTGACCTGCTGGTCGGCGCGGCCGAGGAGATCGAGGCGGCCGTCGGGCAGCCAGCGGGCGAGGTCGCCGGTGCGGTAGAGGCGGTCGCCGGGCTCGGCGGCGACGCCGGCCAGGGGATCGGGGACGAAGCGCTCCGCGGTGAGGCCGGGCCGTCCGTGGTAGCCGCGGGCGAGGCCCGCGCCGCCGAGCAGCAGCTCCGCGGCGACCCCGGCGGGCACCGGTCCGCCGGCTTCGCTCCGCCCCCTGCGGTCGTCGAGCAGCCGCACCCGCACGCCCTCGATCGGCCGCCCGACCGGCAGGGCGTCGCCCGGCGCCCGCGCGTCCCAGGCGCCGGCGGTGGCCCACACCGTGGACTCCGTCGGCCCGTACTCGTTGTGCAGCCCGGCCGCCGGCAGCAGCGCGCGGTGGGCCGCCACCAGCTCCGCCGGGCACGCCTCGCCGGCCACGATGACCTGGCGCAGGGTGGCGAGGCCGGGCGGCGGCGCCGCCGCGGCATCGTCCGTCCGCGCGTGCGCCAGCGCCAGGGCGTAGAGGCGCGGGATGCTCAGCCAGTGGGAGACGCCGTGCCGCGCCACCAGGCCGGCGAGGTGCGCCGGGTCGGAGCGCCGCCCCGCCTCCGGGATCACCAGGCAGCCGCCCTGGCAGAGGGTCCAGAAGACCACCGCCACCGAGCTGTCGAAGGCGAGGGAGGGGAGGAGCAGGAACGCCGACACCGGCGCCGCGTAGGCGGCGAAGCGGGCGCGCGTCGAGCGCAGCAGCGCGCGGTGGCTGACGATCACTCCCTTCGGCCGCCCGGTGGAGCCGGAGGTGTAGATCACGTAGGCGGGGTGCTCCGGCAGCGGGTGCGCACCGTGCGCCGCCGCTTCCCCGAGGTCACCCGCCATCTCCGCCTCGGACCCCGCCTCCAGCACCAGCCGCACGCCCGCGTCCTCCGCCATGCGGTCGAGCCGTTCCGCCGGCTGGGCGGGATCGAGCGGCACGTAGCCGCCGCCGGCCATCAGCACGGCGAGGATGGCGACCACCGCCTCGGGGCCGCTCGCGATGCGCACGCCCACCAGCGCCTCCGGCCCGACGCCGCGGCGGCGCAGCGCCGCCGCCAGCCGCCCGGCCCGCGCCCTCGCGGCGCGGGC
>JASLEW010000958.1 GCA_030150965.1 Thermoanaerobaculia bacterium
GGCACGCCGGCCCGATCGCGGCGCGGGCCGCGCCGGCCGCCCGCGGCCCTCCCTACTGTAGCTCGGTGGCGCAGGTGCCGCCGCAGCAGGTGCTGACGCAGAACGGCGAGGTCTGCGGCGGCGGCTGGGTCGGGCCGATGCCGACCAGCTGGCCGTCGGCGCCGCGCACCGGCCTCAGGCTCTCCAGGCGCAGCACGGTCTCGCGGTTGAGCCGCAGCTTCTTCTCGTACAGTTTCCTCATCGCGCTCTCCTCTTATTGCAGCTGCGTGTCGCAGCCGCCGCAGCAGGTGCTGACGCAGAGCGGCGAGGTCTCGGGCGGATCGGTCGGCCGGACGACCCCGGCCTGAGCGGCGGCGCCGCGCGCCGGCGCCAGGCGCTCCAGGCGCAGCACGGTCTCACGGTTGAGCCGCAGTTTCCTGTCGTGCATCTTCTTCATCGCTCTCTCCTTGCGGTGCGGCGTCTCCTCCGGCACCAGCGGGCGGCAGCCCGGCCGGGAGCGCCGGGCGAAATGCCCGGCTGGGGAGACCGCGCGGCGGGCCGGCGGCGCAAAGCAGTCGCCAGAAAGGCCCTAGAGACAAAGTGCAAAGAGAGGCCGAAGTGAGGCTTTGGGAGGGGCAGAGATGCCCAGTGCCTGCCTACGGGATCAGACCCTTGGCCTTGGCGATCGAGACCGCTGTGGAAACCTGGTCCTGCAGTAGCACACGCTGAGAGAGGACTCCGGCGCAGACCGCCCGAGCTCCCGCCTACAGCTCGGCCAGCCAGCTCTTGATGCCGGCGTCGAGGCGGCGGCGGTCGGCGTGGCGGCGCTGGGCGATCGACACCAGGCGGTCGGTGAGCTGGGGGAGCGGCAGGCCCGAGATCTCCCACAGGCGGGGGTACATGGAGATGGCGGTGAAGCCCGGCAGGGTGTTGATCTCGTTGACGAAGACCCCGGACCCGTCGGTCCGCTCCTGCTCCACCAGGAAGTCCACCCGCGCGAGGCCGGTGCCGCCCACGGCGGCGAAGGCCGCGGCGGCAAGGCGGCGCAGCGTCGCCGCGAGGTCCTCCGGCAGCTCGGCGGGGGCGACCAGGCGGGCGCTGTCGTCCAGGTACTTGGCGGCGTAGTCGTAGAAGCCGCTCGCCGGCACGACCTCGCCGATCGCCGACGCCTCGATGCGGTCGTAGCCGAGGACGGCGCACTCCAGCTCGCGCCCCTGGACGCCACGCTCGACCAGGACGCCGTCGTCGAAGCGCAGGGCGAAGCGCAGGGCGGCGGCGAGCGCGTCGCGGCCATCGACGCGCCGCACGCCGACGCTCGAGCCCCCCGACCGCGGCTTGACGAAGAGCGGCAGGGGCAGGCGCTCACAGCGCGCGAGGACCGCCGGCAGCTGCTCCTCGACCTCGCGGCGATCGGCGGCCTCGCAGGCCAAAACCGGGATGCCGGCGGCGGCGAGCAGGCGCTTGGTGAAGAGCTTGTCGATGGCGACGGCGCTCGCCGTCACCCCGGGACCGACGTAGGGCAGGTCGAGCATCTCGCACAGGCCCTGGAGGCTGCCGTCCTCGCCCCAGCTGCCGTGCACGATCGGGAACAGCACCTCGACGCCGCCGGCGACCGCGGCGAGCAGCACGCCGAGGGTGGGCGCGATGGGCCCGCCCACCGGCGGGATGGCGCGCTCGCCGCCGTCGAGCACCGCGGCGCCGCGGCCCGGCTCCACCCAGCAGCCGTCCTCCGCGATGCCAGCGCGGTGACGCCGTGACCGGCGGCGCGCAGGCCGCGCGCCACGGCGCGGGCCGAGCTGACCGACACCTGGTGCTCCACGCTGCGGCCGCCGAACACGACTCCAACCTGCGCCATCGGACCTCCCGAAGCGGTTGTGCGGCTCGTCCGGCAGCTACGAGGCCAGGTCGAGCAGATGCACGCTCAGCACGTCGGGGACCGCCTGCAGCCGGGCGATCACCGGCGCCCCGACCGGCTGGTCGAGCCGCAGCACCGCCATCGCCTTCCCGTCGCCGTTGCGGCGCGCCAGGTGGATGTCGGCGATGTTGATGCCCGCCTCGCCGAGGAGCGTCCCGAGCTTGCCGACGACCCCCGGAACGTCGCGGTTCTCCATCACCAGCAGGCGCCCCTGCGGCCGGAACTCCAGGCGGTAGCCGGCGAAGCTCACCACCCGCGGGTCGCCCTCGCCGATCAGCATGCCGCCCAGCTCCGCGCCGCGGCCGCCGCCGGAGAGGACCACGCCCACCTGCTGTCCGTGCTCGCCGGCGGCGCTGTGGCTGGCCACCACCAGCTCGATGCCGCGCCCGACGGCGAGGTGCTCGGCGTTGACGTAGTTGATGCCGTCGCCCAGGAAGGTGCCCAGCGCTCCCTTGAGCGCCGCCAGGCCGACGGCGCGGTGGTAGCCCTCGTCGATCCCCCAGGCGTCCACCCGCACCTTTTCGAGCGGCGCGCCGAGCAGCAGGCAGGCCATCCTCCCCAGGGTCTCGCCCAGGTGCATGAACGACTCCAGGCGCCCGGCGCCCGGCGCCGCGCTGGTGCGGAACGGCAGGTTCACCGCGGCGATGGCGAACGAGCCGGCGAGCGCCGCCAGCACCATCTCGGCGGTCTCGGTCGAGATGCGCTCCTGCGCCTCGTGCGTCTGGGCCCCCAGGTGGGGTGTGGCGACGACGCGGCGGTGGTTCACCAGGCGCCGGTCGGTGGGCGGCTCCGCGGCGAAGACGTCGAGGCCGGCACCGCCCACCGCTCCCGATTCGAGCGCCGCGAGCAGCGCCTCCTCGTCGATCACCCCGCCGCGCCCGCAGTTGATCACCAGCGCGCCGCGCGGCAGGAGCGCGAGACGGTCGCGGTCGAGCAGGTTCCGGGTCTGGGCGGTCAGCGGCGTGTGCAGGGTGACGGCGTCGGCGGCGCGCAGCAGCTCGTCGAGCGGCAGCATCTCGACCTCCAGGCGGCGCGCCGCCACCGGATCGAGGTAGGGGTCGTAAGCCACCACCTTCATCTCGAAGCCCCGGGCGCGCGCCGCCACCCGCTGGCCGATGCGGCCGAAGCCGATCACTCCCAGGGTCTTGCCCTGCAGCTCGATGCCGGTGAGCTTGCGGTTCCAGCCGCCGGCCTTGGTCGAGGCGTCGGCCTCGGGCACGCGGCGGGCCACCGCCAGCAGCAGGGCGAAGGTGTGCTCGGTGGCCGACATCAGGTTGGCGGTGGGCGCGTTGACCACCAGCACGCCGTGCTCGGTCGCCGCCTTGACGTCCACGTTGTCCACGCCGATGCCGGCGCGGCCGACGACCTTGAGGCCCCGGGCGGCGGCGAGCAGCTCGGCGGTGACGCGGGTGGCGCTGCGCACCACCAGGGCGTCGAAGCCGGCGATCCGCTCGGCCAGGTGCGGCCGGTCCTCCTCGGCGAGCTGCACCACCTCGGCGCCCGCGGCGGACAGCAGCTCGAGGCCGGCAGGGTCCAGGGAATCGGCGATCAGGATGCGGTGCATGGCCGGCTCGGATCAGGACGGGCGGCCGCCGCCGCTCCCGGCCTCCGCGGCACCGGCGCCGCCCGCTCCGGCGGCGGCGGCGGGCTCCAACGCGCCGGCGCCCAGCGCCTCGACCGCCTGGTCGATCTCGTCGAGGAGCGCCGTCAGGTCGGCCTCCTGCACCTCGCCCATGTGACCGATGCGGAAGGTGGTCGGCTTCCAGTCGCCGTAGCCGCCGCCCACCGTCCAGCCGCGGCCGGAGAGGTGCTTGACCAGGGCCTGCGGATCGATGCCGCGCGGCGGGACCAGGCACGACACGGTGAGCGAGCGGTGGGGCTCGGCGGCGGCATGGCGGAAGCCGCGCCGCGCCGCCCATTCGGCGGTGCGCTCGTAGAGCCGCCGGTGGCGCGCCCAGCGCGCCTCCATCCCCTCGGCGAGGATGCGGTCGAGCTGGCGATCGAGGGCGTAGTAGAGCGAGATGGCGGGGGTGGTGATGGCGCCGCCCTCGCGGTGCTTGTCGCGGTAGCGCAGCAGGTCGGTGTAGAAACCGCGGCGCTCGACCCTGGCGGCGCGCTCGGCGGCGCGGTCGGAAAGGGTGAAGACCGCCAAGCCGGGCGGCAGGGCGAGCGCCTTCTGCGTGCCGGCCAGCACCACGTCGAGGCCCCAGGCGTCGGCCTCGACCGGCGCGCCGCCGAGCGACGACACCGCGTCCACCAGGATCAGGGCGTCGCTCTCCTCGCGCACCGCGCGCGCGATCTCGGCCAGCGGGTTCATCACCCCGGTCGAGGTCTCGTTGTGCACCACGGTGACCGCGTCATAGCGCTTGCGGCGCAGCGCGGCGCGCACCAGGTCGGGATCGATCGCCTCGCCCCAGGGCACCTCGACGCGGTCCGCCGCCTTGCCGGCGCCGCGGGCGATGCCGTGCCAGCGCTCGGAGAACGCGCCGTTGACCAGGCTCAGCACGCCGGCGGCAGCGGTCGAGATCACCGCGCTCTCCATGATCAGCGTCGAGCTGCCGGTGGCGACCATGGCGTCGCCCGCGGTGCGCAGGACGGCGGGCAGGCGGCCGGCGATCGACCGCTGGTAGAAGTCGCGGAAGCCGGCCGAGCGGTGGCCGACGATGGGCGCCGCCATCGCCTGGCGCGCATCCTCGGGCACGTAGGTGGGGCCGGGGAGAAAAAACCGGATCGTTTCCATGAGGGAGCCCTTCACGTTGAAGTGAGGCGTGGGACCGCGGCCTGCGCGCCGCATTGTGGCAAAAGCGGCCCACACCCGCAACCGGCGTCCAGCCTGGGCGATGGCTCGGCTTGCCTCCTCCGGCCCCCCCGCGGAGACGGCGGAGAGGGCTCGGCGGCGTGCGCGTGCTCGGCGGCTGTCCTGCGCTCGCCCTCCTTCCGGCGCCGGCGAGGGAGCAGCGGCAGCCACCGCGGCCCCGCTCAGCCGGCGGGCGGGGCCCAGGGGTGCGGCCGGCGCAGCAGCGCCAGGAGGGCGGGCGTGTCGAGGTGCCGCGCGGCGGCATCGCCCGGCGGCTCCACCCGCCACCCTTCGCCTGAAGGAATCAGTGCCGCCAGCTCCGGCAGCGGGACGGTGGCGCCGGCCGCCGCGCCGCCGGTCACCAGCACCAGCGCGCAACCCTGGAAGTGCTCGCGCAGCAGGTCGCGCCACACCGGCGCGCCGCGCAGCGGCTTGAGCGCCACGCTGCGCCCGCCGCCCACCGCCACCGCGCGCAGCACGCCGAGCGACGCCGCGCGCTCGAGGCGCGCGGGGAGCGGCGCCGGGGCCGCCGTCTCCAGCCAGTCCAGCCAGCCGGCCCGCAGGCCGGCCGCGGCCAGCGCCTGAAAGAGCGCGGCGAAGCGCTCCGGCGGCTCGGCGACGCGCAGCGCATGCGGCGCCCTCAAGCCGGCTCTCCGGGCTCCGGGTACAGCAGCACCTCGCGCCGCTCGCGCCGGAAGCTCGCCTCGTCGGCGGCCCAGGAGCCCATCCAGGCGTCCAGCGCGCCGTCCTCCGCCGCCAGGCCGGTGCGGCAGTCGGGACCGCCGCACAGCAGGTCGATCGCCGGCCGGTCGCTCACGAACTCGTAGGCCTCCCGCCGCCAGGGGATCCCCGCCGGCGCGACCCGCGACACGGCGCGCAGCAGCTCGACGCCGGTGCGGTAGGGACGGAAGCGGCCGGCATCGGTCACCACCAGCTCGACGCCGCCGCACACCGCGCCGCGGTGCTTCTGGAACTGCGGCCGGAAGTAGGTGGGCAGGAAGCTCACGCCGGGCAGCCGCCGCGCGTTCAGGCGGTCGGCCAGCGCCGCCGGATCGAGGCCCGGCGCGCCGGTGAGCTGGAACGGCCGCGTGGTGCCGCGCCCCTCCGACAGCTCGGTCGCCTCGATCAGGCAGCCGCCCGGATAGACGAGCGCCGTGGCCGGCGTGGGCATGTTGGGCGACGGCGCGATCCACGGCAGGCCGGTCGCGGGCCACAGCATGCCGCGGCGCCAGCCGTCCAGCGGCAGCACCTCCGGCGGCCGGCGCCAGCCGCGGCGGCGCGCCTCGAGCAGCATCAGCTCGCCCAGGGTCAGGCCGTGCCGCACCGGCAGCCGGAAGGCGCCGACGAAGGACTCGCTGCCCGGCGCCGGGAGGTTCCCCTCGACCGCCACGCCGCCCAGGGGATTGGGCCGGTCGAGCACCCACACGTCGCAGCCGGCGGCGAGCGCGGCCTCGGCCGCCCACACCGCGGTGGCGGCGTAGGTGTAGTACCGCGCGCCGACGTCCTGGAGATCCACCAGCAGCAGGTCGAGGCCGGCGAAGGCGCCGGGCCGCGGGCGCAGCGTCTCCTCGCCGTCGCCGTAGAGCGAGACGATCGGCGCGCCGGTCCACGGATCGGCGCCGCCGCGGGCGGCGACCATGTCCTGCTCGATGCCGTAGAAGCCGTGCTCCGGCCCGAACAGCGCCCGCGGCGGCCCGGCGGCGCTCGCCGCGAGCGCCCGGTGGATGGGGCGCAGGTCGGCGGTCACCGAGGCGCCGTGCGCCAGCAGGCCGTAGGCCCGGCTGCGCAGCTCCTGCAGGCGCTCGGGCGCGGCGAGCAGGCGGTCGAGGCCGGTCGCGATGGTCACAGGGTCACAGGGGTCACAGGGGGCACAGGGATCGCAGGGATCGCAGGGATCGCAGAGGCCGCAGGGATCGCAGGGCCGCAGGGCCGCAGGGATCGCAGGGCCACAGGGATCGCAGGGCCACAGGGATCGCTGGGGCGCAGGGATCGCAGGGATCGCAGGGGCGCAGGGATCGCAGAGATCGCAGAAGTCACAGGGATCACAGAGGTCGCAGCGGTCACGGCGGTCGCAGGGGTCACGGAGGGGGGTCGCAGGGGGCGCCGTCAGGCGCCGCGCCGGTAGGCGCCGCGCTGACCGCCGCTCTTGGCGTCCAGGCGCAGATCGGTGATCACCGCCCCGCGCTCGACCGCCTTGACCATGTCGTAGAGCGCCAGCGCCGCCGCCGAGCAGGCGACCAGCGCCTCCATCTCGGCGCCGGTGCGCGCCGTCGCCACCACGCGGCTGCGGATGGACACGCCCTCCGGGATCGGCGTCACCTCGATCTCGACCTGATCGAGCGCCAACGGATGCGCCAGCGGGATCAGCTCGGAGGTGCGCTTGGCGCCCTGAATGCCGGCCAGGCGGGCGACGGCGAAGGCGTCGCCCTTCGGCAGGTTGGCCAGGCGGACGACGGTCTGTGCCGCGAGCAGCACGCGGCACGAGGCCTCGGCCACGCGCCGCGTCACCGGCTTCTCCGACACGTCCACCATGTGCGCGTTGCCCTGCGCATCGAGGTGGCTGAAATTTCCCGACGATGAGGTCATGCGTCCAGAGAGGAGCAGGACAGATACGGCGGCGCAACCAGATGGCGCCGCCGCCGGATGCCGGCCGGACGAGCGGCTACTTGCTGCGGCGCTTCTTGTTGACGGCTTCCTTCAGCTCCTTGCCAGGCTTGAAGCGCACGCTCTTGCTGGCCTTGATGGTGATGGCCTGACCGGTGGCGGGGTTGCGGCCCTTGCGCGACGCCCGCTCGGAGAGGGTGAAGCTGCCGAAGCCCGGGACCTTGGCGCTCTCGCCCGCCTTGACCGAGTCCGTGATCGCCGCAAAAATCGCCTCGAAGGCCTCGGTGGCCTGCCGACGGGAGAGCCCCTCCACGGACTCCACAATGACATTGACAAGGTCAGCTTTACCAGCCATCTCTCCTCCTCCTTGAAATTCGGTTTTCCGGCGAAAGTGACTGGGGAGAGACGATAAGGCAACAGCCAAAGGGCTGTCAATGGGCGCTGCGGTTCCCGATCCCGCTAACTGTCCCCCTAACTTCGGGGCTTTCAACGAGTTTTCGCAAGCACCGAGACCGAGAAGCCGTCGTGATCGTCGCCGGTCAGCATGCGCCATGCGCCGGGGCCGGTGACGCCCGGGGCGAGCTGCGGATCGACCCGGCCCGCGAGGCTCAGCAGCTCGAAGCCGGGGTGGGCGGCGAGGAACGCCGCCGCCACCTTCTCGTTCTCCTCCTCCTCCAGCGAGCAGGTGATGGCGGTGAGCAGGCCGCCGGGCCGCACCAGCGGCGCCACGCCGGCGAGCAGGCGCAGGGCCTGGCGCGACAGGCGCCCGATCTCCCCTTCGCTGATGCGCCACTTGAGCTCCGGATGGCGCCGCAGCGTGCCGGTGCCGGTGCAGGGCAGATCGAGCACCACGCGGTCGAAGGCGCCGCCGGCAAAGGGCGGCGCGCCGGCATCCGCCAGCGTCACCGGCAGCCGGCGGCCGAGGCGGCGCAGGTTGCGGCGCAGCACCGCCAGGCGGTCGAGCGAGACGTCCGCCAGCTGGGGCGCGACCGTCGGCTCGCGGGCGAGCAGCGCGAAGCTCTTGCCTCCCGGCGCCGCCGCGGCGTCGAGCACCCGCTCGCCGGCGCGCGGCAGCGGCACCAGCGCCGCGGCCTGGCTGGCCTCGTCCTGCACGTAGAGCTCGCCGCGCGCGAAGGCCGGCGAGGCGAGCGGATTGCCGCGGCGCACGGTCAGGCCGAGCGCGGCGATCGGCGACGGCTCCACCTCCAGGCCCTCGTCGATCAGCGTCTCGGCCAGCACCTCGCGTCCGCCGCGGTCGCGGAAGGCCAGCAGCTGGAGCGGCTTTTCGCGGTTGTTGGCGGCGAGCAGCGCCTGCGTGCGGTCGCTGCCGAAACGCGCCAGCCAATGCGCCACCAGGAAATCGGGATGGCTCATCTCGATCGCCAGGCGGCGCACCCGGTCGCTCTCCTGCACCGGCCAGCTGCCGAGCTGCGGGTCGCGGGCGATGCGGCGCAGCACGCCGTTGACGAAGCTCGCGCCGCCGCGGTGGGTGATCTGGTGCGCCTGCTCGACGGCCTCGTGCACCGCGGCGTGCGCCGGCACGCGGTCGAGGAAGAGCAGCTGGTAGGCGGCGATGCGCAGCGGCGAGTGCAGCGCCGGCTCGATCTGATCGAAGCGGCGGTGGCTGGCGTCGGCGATGATCTGGTCGAGCCGGCGCAGCCAGCGCAGGCTGCCCATCACCAGCTCCCGCAGCAGGCTCTGGTCGCGCTCGTCGAACCGCGCCAGGGCGCTGGCGAGATGGGAATCGACCGGTGCCCGGGAGGCCAGCGTGCGCTCCAGCACCCAGCCCGCCGCGGCGCGCACGTTGTCCTGGGGGGTGCGCCGCGGCGTCAGCCGCCGGTTGCGCGGGCCGCCGGCCGGCGCGGTGACGTTGGGACGGTTCCGGGTCATGTCTGGCGCTCAGCTGAACACTTCGCCCGCCTGCAGGCGCTCGCCGTTGACGAAATCCACCGCCCGCTGGGCCCTGCGGTCCGGGCGCTGCAGCTCCTCGACCGCCAGCATGGTACCGCGGCCGCAGACCACGGTCAGGCCGGCCGCGGTCAGACCGGTGAAGGTGCCGGGGGCGGGCGGCGGC
>JASLEW010000996.1 GCA_030150965.1 Thermoanaerobaculia bacterium
CCGGGGCCGGCGCCGCCGCGCCGTCGCCCGCGGCGCGCCGGCCGGAGGCCACCTCGATCACCGTCTCCTCGACCGGCTCGCCGTCCGCCGCGGCCCCCGCCGGGGCGACCAGCTCGGCGACGGCGAGGAGCTCGGCGCGCAGCTCGAAGGCGGTCTGATAGCGGTCGGCCGGCCGCTTCGCCAGGACCCGGGCGAGCAGCCGCTCGAGCGCCTGCGGCACGTCGAGGCGCAGCGACGAGACCGGCCGCAGCGGGCGCTTGACGATGGCGTGGACCAGCTCGCGCTCGTCGCTGCCGGTCCAGGGGAGGCGGCCGGTGATCATCTCGTAGATCACCACCCCCAGCGACCACAGGTCGGCGCGGTGGTCCGAGTCCTCGGACTGGAACTGCTCGGGGGCCACGTAGGCGGTGGTGCCCATCAGGTCGCCGGTGCGGGTGAGGCGCGTCTGGTCGGCGAGGCGGGCGATGCCGAAGTCCACGATCCTCACCCGCCCGTCCTCGGCCACCATGATGTTGCCCGGCTTGACGTCGCGGTGCACGATCCCCTTGTCGTGCGCCGCCGCGAGGCCGGAGGCGACCTGCGCCGCGATCTCCAGCGCCTGGCCGAGCGGCAGCGGCCCGCGCTCGATCCGGCGCTTGAGCGACTCGCCCTCGCAGAAGGCCATGGCGATGTACAGCCGCCCGTCGTCGGTCTGGTCCGACTCGAAGACGGTGCAGATGTTGGTGTGCTCCAGCCGCGAGGCGGTGCGCGCCTCGCGGGTGAAGCGGCGCTTGAAGTCCTCGCTGCCGCTGCGCTGCGGCGACAGGAACTTGAGCGCCGCGTAGCGCTCCAGGCGGGTGTCCCAGGCCTTGTACACCACGCCCATGCCGCCGCCTCCCAACCGTTCCAGGATCCGGTAGTGCGACACCGTGCTGCCGATCAGGGTGGCCGGTGGCGGTGGCGGCGGGATGTCGCGCCCCGGAGATGGCGCCGCGGCGCCACCTCCGGGAGGCCCGCCGGGGCGCTTGCCGCCGCCGGCGGCGGCGGTGGCGCCGGTGTCCGAGACCGACGCGCCGGCTGCGCCCGCCTTCGGCGGTCCCGCCGGAGTCTGGCTCTTCTCATCCATGAACGGCTGGCGCTGGGACCGGAGCGGAAGGGACAGGAGGGGCAGGTAGGCCGACCGCGGTCATGCTCGAACCCGTTAAGAGGTGCTGAAGTCTATCAGAACGGGTTGCCGCCCGGGGCGTGATACGCTCCCCCGGCGCTGCCGCGGGGTGGGGCGGGTGCGGCGCGCCCATCAAGCCATCATGCGAGGACGAGTGCTGATCACCGGTGCCAACGGCGCCCTGGGTGCCAGCGTGGTGCGCCGCTTCCTGGCGGCCGGCGACCGCGTGCTGGCGGTCCGGGGGACGTCCGGAGAGGGCGCCATCGAGCCCGGTGGCAGCCCTGCACCGCCGCCTCCCGACCGCGTGGCGACCCGCCGGGCCGACCTCACCTCGACGGCGGAGGTGGACCGGCTGTTCGCCGAGGAGCTCACCGACGGGGCGCCGCCGGTGGTCGCGCACCTGGTGGGCGGCTTCCGCTACGGGCTGCTGCGCGACCTCGGCGACGAGGACTGGAGCTTCCTGGTGCGGGTGAACCTCGAGACCACGTTCCGCGTGGCGCGGGCCTGCGCCCGGGCCTTCGAGCGCGGCGGCGGCTCGCTGGTCGTGGTGTCGTCCCCCGCGGCGCTGCTCGGCGAGGCGGGGATGGCGGGCTACGCGGCGGCCAAGGCCGGCACGCTGCGGCTGGTCGAGTCGCTGGCGCGCGAGGCGGCGCCGCATGGCGGCCGGGCCAACGCGGTGCTGCCGGGCACCATGGACACCCCGGCCAACCGCCGCGCGATGCCGGACGCCGACCCCGCGGGGTGGGTCACGACCGACGCCGTGGCCGAGGTGGTCTACTATCTGACCACCCCCGCGGCGGCGGCGATCAACGGCGCCGCGATCCGCGCCACGGGACGCCAGGCATGACCGCCGCCTTCGACAGCCGCCTCTACTACGACTCGGCCCGGCAGGAGGCTCCCCGGCTGCCCCTGCTCCAGGAACCGGTGCCCGGGGCTGATCCGCAGGGGCCGCGGACGGTGTCTGGAGGGACGGCGGCGGTGGCGCCGGCGGCGGTGACGGTGTGCGACGTCGCCGCCGATCCGCAGGCGGCCGAGCGCCTGGCGCGGCTCGGCGTCGCGGTGCCCGGCGACCTGCCGGCGATGCTCGCGAGCGGCGGCGACGGCAAGCTCCGCCTGCTCGGCCTCAGGCTCACCGCCGAGGAGGCGGCACGGCTGGCCGCGGGGCGCGCCTGGGCGCCGTCGTCGCCGTCCTCGCTCGTCGTCTATACGGCCGGCTGGTGCGGCGAATGCCGGCTGGCCAAGCGCCTGCTCGGCGAGGCCGGCGTGGCCTTCGGCGAGGTGGACCTGGAGCGCGACGCCGCGGCCGCGACCACGGTGCTGCGGCGCAGCGGCGGCCGGCGGGTGGTGCCGACCCTGGAGCTGGACGGCCGGCTCTGGGCCTTCAACCCCGATCCGCCGCAGCTGCGGCGGCTGTTTGCGCCTTGACCGGCCCGGCCGCGCGCGCCGCGGCCCTGGCCGCCGTGGCCCGGGCGCCCCGGGGGAGCCCATGCTGACGCCGACCTGGAGGACGAGGAGGAGGGGATGAGAATCGCCGTCTGCCTGAAGCAGGTCCCCAACAGCGAGGCGCGCCTGCGCCTGAGCCGCGACGGCCGCTGGCTGGACGAGGAGGACCTGCCCTTCATCGTCAACGAGAGCGACGAGTACGCCCTGGAGGAGGGGCTGCGCCTGGCCGAGCGGACCGGCGGCGAGGTGGTGGCGGTGAGCCTCGGGCCGGAGCGGGTGCGCGAGGCCCTGCGCAAGGCGCTGGCGCTCGGCGCGGCGCGCGCCGTCCACCTGCTCGACCCGGCGTTTGCCGGCGGCGATGCGCAGGCCACCGGGCGCGCCCTGGCGGCGGCGCTCGCCCGCGAGCGGTTCGACCTGGTGCTCACCGGCTCGCAGTCCGACGACATGGGCTTCGGCGCCACCGCGTCGGTGATCGCCGAGCGCCTCGGCTGGCCGCACGTCTGGCTGGTCATGGGCATCGAGCTGGAGGATGCCGGCGGCGCCGCCCCGGCCACGGTCAAGGTGACGCGCGAGATGGAGAGCGGCATCAACGAGCTCTCGCGCGTGCGCCTGCCCGCGGTGCTCGCCGTGCAGGCGGGCATCAATCATCCGCGCTACGCCTCGCTCAAGGGGATCATGGCGGCCAAGAAGAAGGAGATCGCCGCCCTCTCGGCCGCCGATCTCGGCCTCGACCCCGGCCAGGTGGGCGCCGCCGGTTCGCGGCTCGCCGTGCTCTCGGTCGCCTTCCCCGCCGCCGGCGCCGGGGCGCAGATCCTCACCGGCGACGCCAAGACGGCGGCGGCGGCGCTGGTCGAGAAGCTGCGGCAGGAAGCGAGGGTGCTGTGATGGCGCGGCGGATCCGGCGGCTCTGGGTGGTGCCGCAGCTGCGCGACGGCCGGATGGCGCGCGCTTCGTGGGAGACGGTGGCGGCGGCGCAGCGCCTGGCCGCCACCTGGGGAGAACCCGGGTGCCGCGCCGAGGCGGTGCTGCTCGGCGCCGGGCTCGAGGCGGCGGCGGCCGAGGTGGCCGGGCGCGACCTCGCGGTGGTGCACGTCGCCGACGAGGAGGCGCTGGCCGCCTACACGCCCGGCGCATGGATCGGCCGCCTCGCGCCGCTGCTGGCCGCCGAGCGGCCGGACCTGGTGCTCTTTCCCCACACCTACCAGACGGTGGACTTCGTGCCGCGGCTGGCGGAGCGCGCCGGCGCCGCGCTGCTGCCCGAGGTGACCGGCTGGAGCGGCGCCGCGGCAGCGGACGGGGGCGCCGCGGCAGCGGACGGCGGGGAGGGCGGCCTGGTGTGGACGCGCCCGGTGCTCGGCGGCAAGCTCCAGGCGCGTGTGGAGGTGCGGGGCGAGGGGATGATCCTGGCCTCCGTCCAGTCGGGGTCGTTCTCCGCCGACGCGGTGGCGAAGGCGCCGGGCGCCGCGGCCGAGATCAGGGCCCTGCCGCCGCCGGCGGCGGGAGGCGCGGCGGCGGCAGGCGTGGAGCGCGAGGTGCTGGGCTACGAGGAGGCTGCGGCGCAGCAGATCGACCTCACCAAGGCCGACGTCATCGTGGCGGTGGGCCGCGGCCTCGGCGGCGCCGACAAGCTCAAGCCGGTCGAGGACCTGGCGCGCGCGCTGGGCGCCGAGATCGGCGCCAGCCGGCCGGTGATCGACAGCGGCTGGCTGCCGCGCGAGCGCCAGATCGGCTCGAGCGGCCAGACGGTGGCGCCGCGGCTCTACGTCGCGGCCGGCATCTCGGGTGCGATCCAGCACCTGGTCGGCATGAAGGGATCGTCGGTGATCGTGGCGATCAACAAGGATCCCAGCGCGCCGATCTTCACCGTGGCCAACTACGGGGTGGTCGGCGACCTGCACGAGGTGCTGCCGGCGCTGACCGCGGCGATCGAAGCGGCCCGAGGTTGACGGCGCGGCGCCGTGAAAGAACCATCCATCGACGAGCTGGTGCGGCTGCCGGAGCCGGTCGCGCTGCAGCGGCATTTCGACGCCCGCAACCTGAGCCGGCTGCGCTGGCTGCTGCTGCTGGTGGCGGCCATGGCGCTGCTCGGCCTGGGGGTGGTGGCGGCGACCCGCGTCGAGACGGTGCGGGTGGTGTTCTTCGCCGCCAACCTGCTGGCCGTCCTGGGCTTCATCGCGGTCTACCGGGAGAGCTTCTTCGAGCGCTATTTCCGCCAGATCCTGGTGGGCTACTTCTTCGTCCAGATGAGCCTGCCGGAGCTGTGGAGCGTCCACACCGAGGCCGACCTGCCGGTGCTGGGGATGCTGTTCCCGCTGGCGCTCCTCGTCTTCCGCCTGCGCCCGCTGGAGTACCTGGTGCTCTACGGCGCCTTCTGGGTGGCCGAGGTGCTGTTCCGCGGCGGCGGCGGCGCAGGCGCCGGCAGCGGCGGGGTGGGGGGGCCGGCCGCCGCCCTGGACTCGGCGCACGCGGTCGTCCTGTCGGTGGCCCTGGGGGCCCTCCTGGTGGCCGCCGCCAGCGTGACGCAGCTCGAAAGGCGCCGTTTCCTGGGCGTCTGGCGGCGGGAGAACTCCCGCGCCCGCGAGCGCCTGCGGATGCGCGAGGAGATCGAGTACGCGCTCAAGATCCAGCTGAGCATGCTGCCGCAGGCGCCGCCGGACATCCCCTGGCTGGACCTGGCGGCGGCCTCGCTGCCCGCCACCGAGGTCGGGGGGGACTACTACGACACCTTCCGCGTCTCGCCGTCGCGGCTGGTCATGGTGGTCGCCGACGTCTCGGGTCACGGCCTGGCCTCGGGGCTGCTGCTGTCGGGCGTGCGCAGCTGCCTCTACCTCCTGGAGGACGAGCTGGCGTCGCCGGAGGTGCTGGGGCGCATCGACCGCATGGTGCGCCGCACCACCGACCGGCGGACCTACGTGACCCTGCTGCTGGCGGTGGTGGATCACGACACCGGCACGCTCTCGGTGACCACCGCCGGCCATCCGCCGCTGCTGCTCCATCAGGCGGCCGGCGGCGCCATCACCATGGTCGGCAGCGGCGCGCCGCCGCTCGGCACCTTCGCCAATCCCACCTACCGCCGCGACCAGGCGGCGGTGCAGAGCGGCGATCTGCTGGTGCTCTACACCGATGGAGTGACCGAGATGCGCAATGCCAACGACGACGACTACGGCGAGGCGCGGTTGCAGCGCGCCGTGACGCGGGCGGCGCGCGGCGGCCCGAGCGCCCGCGAGGTGCGCGACAGCGTGCTCTCCGACCTGGCCAACTTCAAGGGCAGCGCCGAGCAGGCCGACGACATCACCCTGGTGGTGGCGCGGCTGCGCTGAGCCCGCCATGGCGTCGATGCGCCGCCTGCTGGGGCTGACCGCCGCGGGGCTCGCCGCCGCCTGGGTGTGGGTCCTGCCGGGACCGCTGGCGGCCGGCGGGGGCGGGGCGGCGGCGCCGCCGTCACGGCCGCAGGTCCGGGTGCGCCAGGAGCCGATCTGCGCGGAGCCGCCGGGAGCGTGCGCGCCCGACGCCGAGGTGCCGGGCAGCGCCGCGGCCATCGCC
>JASLEW010000032.1 GCA_030150965.1 Thermoanaerobaculia bacterium
GCGTGTTCCCGGACAAGCCGATCACCAAGAAGCCGCTCGAGACCCGCATGGGCAAGGGCAAGGGCAACCCCGAGGAGTGGGTGGCGGTGGTCAAGCCGGCCCGCATCCTCTACGAGCTGGAGGGCGTCCCCGCCGACGTGGCGGAGGAGGCGATGCGTCTCGCGGCGCAGAAGCTGTCGATCCGCACCAAGTTCATCACCCGTCACCACGAGCCGAGGTAAGACGATGAAAGCGTCGAAGATGCGTGAGCAGACCAGCGAGGAGCTGCGCGACAAGGAGCGCGACCTGTGCGAGCAGCTGTTCGCCCTGCGCCTGCAGAAGGTGACGGGCCAGCTCGAGAAGCCGTCGCGCGTGCGCGACGTGCGCCGCGACCTGGCCCGGGTGCTGACCGTGCTGCGCGAGCGGCAGGCCGGCGGGCACGGGGCGCACGGCGCCTAGGCCGGGCGGTCCTTTTTCCATCAGGAGCGAAGAGAGTCATGGCGCAGACGACGCAGACGACGCAGAAGCAGGCCGAGGGCGGCGAGCAGCCGGCGGCGGCGGGCCCGGCGCCCGCGGTGCCCGCGGCGGCGGCCGGCCGGGGACGGCGGCAGGTCAAGGTGGGCAAGGTGGTGAGCAACAAGATGGAGAAGACGGTGATCGTGACCGTCGAGAACACCACCACCCACCGGCTGTACCACCGCTACATGAAACGGACCAGCCGCTTCGCCGCGCACGACGCGGAGGGGCGCTGTCAGGTCGGCGACGTGGTGGAGATCGTCTCCAGCCGGCCGCTGTCCAAGACCAAGCGGTGGCGGGTCCGCGAGATCCTGAAGCGCGCGGAGTAGGCCCTGCTGTGATTGAGCCGACTGAGGACTTCCGACAATGATCCAGATGGGAACGCTGCTCGACGTGGCGGACAATTCGGGGGCGAAGAAGATCGCCTGCATCCACCTGCGCGGCGGCTCGGCCGGGCAGTACGGGCGGCTGGGCGACGTGATCACCGCCTCGGTCAAGGAGGCGGCGCCGGACGGCACCGTCAAGAAGGGGCAGGTGGTCAAGGCGGTGATCGTGCGCACGGTCAAGGAGCAGCGGCGCAAGGACGGCACCTACATCCGCTTCGACACCAACTCGGCGGTGCTGGTCAACGACGCCGGCGAGCCGATCGGCACGCGCGTCTTCGGACCGGTGGCGCGCGAGCTGCGCGAGCGGCGCTTCATGAAGATCGTGTCCCTGGCGCCCGAGGTCATCTGAGCCCGCCAGGGGGAGAGTGAGCGACAGCCATGCAGAAGCTTAAGGTACGGAAGAACGACCAGGTCCTGGTGACCGCCGGCAAGAACCGCGGCGCCCGCGGCCGCGTGCTGCGCGTCGACGCCGCAGCCGGCAGGGCGGTCGTCGAGCGCATCAACATGATCAAGCGGCATACCAAGGCGAACCCCAACAAGGGCATCGCCGGCGGCATCCTGGAGCGCGAGGCGCCGCTCAACCTGGCCAACCTGAAGGTCATCTGTCCGGAGTGCGGCGAGCCGTCGCGGCTGGGGCGCAAGCGCCTCGAAGACGGCAAGGGCGTCCGGGTGTGCAAGAACTGCGGCGCCACGTTCAACTAGCGGCGCGAGGTCCGACATGGCGAAGAAGAGTGAAGGAAATTCCGGCGACGCCGGCAAGTCCCAGGCCCCGCAGAGCGGCGGCAAGGGCGCCCAGGGCGGCGGCGGCAAGGCCCAGACGAAGGGCGCCGGCAAGAGCGAGCGGGACGCCCGGGCGGCGCAGGCTGCCGGCGGCGCCGAGCAGCGCGACGCGGCGGCCGGCAAGGCCGCGGACGGCTACGTGCCGCGGCTCAAGCAGCGCTACCTGGAGGAGGTCTGCCCCAAGCTCAAGCGCGAGTTCGGCATCGACAACGCGATGGCGGTGCCGCGCCTGGAGCGGATCTCGCTCAACATGGGCATGGGCGAGGCCATCCAGAACGCCAAGATCCTCGACGACGCGGTCGACGAGATGGCGGCGCTGGCCGGCCAGCGGCCCACCATCACCCGCGCCCAGAAGTCGATCGCCGCGTTCAAGCTGCGCGCCGGCATGCCGATCGGCTGCCGCGTGACCCTGCGCGGCCAGCGCATGTGGGAGTTCCTCGACCGCTTCATCGCCGTGGCGCTGCCGCGCGTGCGCGACTTCCGCGGCGTGTCGCCGAAGAGCTTCGACGGCCGCGGCAATTACACCATGGGCATCCGCGACCACCTGATCTTCCCCGAGATCGACTACAACAAGGTCGAGCGGCCGAAGGGGATGAACATCACCATCGTCACCACCGCCGGCAACGACGAGCGCGCGCTCTACCTGCTGCGCGAGCTCGGCATGCCGTTCGCCCGCGAGGGCGGCGGACGGTAGCGGCCCGAGAGCTAGGAGAGACGCCATTGGCCACCACGGCAAAGATCGCCAAGAACACGGGAAAGCAGAAGTTCCAGGTGCGTCACCGCAACCGCTGCCGCGTCTGCGGCCGCCCGCGCGGCTACTACCGCAAGTTCGGGCTGTGCCGCATCCACCTCCGGGACCTGGCGCTCCAGGGCTACCTGCCCGGCGTCATCAAGGCCAGCTGGTAGGGGAAGACCGTAAGGGGCCCGCGGACGGCCTCGGGAGAATCGACTGATGAGCATGACCGACCCCATCGCGGATCTGCTGACGCGGATCAGGAACGCCCACCTGTCGAAGCACGACCGCCTCGACGTGCCGGCCTCGAAGCTCAAGCTCGAGATCGTGCGCCTGCTCAAGGAGGAGGGCTTCGTCAAGAACCTGCGGCAGATCGAGCCCGCGGAGGGCGAGCCCGTGGGCACCATCCGCATCTTCCTGCGCTACAGCGCCGAGGGGACGCCGGCGATCAGCCACCTGGAGCGGGTGAGCCGTCCCGGCCGGCGCGTCTACCGTCAAGCCGACGAGATCAAGCCGGTGCGCAACGGCCTCGGAGTCGGCATCGTTTCGACGTCGCAGGGCCTCTTGACCGACCGCCAGGCGCGCGAGCGCCGGGTGGGCGGCGAGCTGCTCTGCGAGCTGTGGTAGGAGGCGAGCCATGTCGCGTATTGGAAAGATGCCGATCACGGTCCCCAAGGGCACCAAGGTGGAGCTCAAGGACGGCCGTTTCGTCGCCGAAGGCCCCAAGGGGCGGGTCGAGCAGGCGGTGTTCGAGGGCTTCCCGGTGGAGGTGGACGGCGGCGTGGTGAAGATCGCGCGCAGCGGCGACACCGGCCCCGAGCGCTCCAAGCACGGCCTGCTGCGGGCGCTGCTCGCCAACGCCGTGCAGGGCGCCTCGGCGGGCTTCGCCAAGCAGCTCGACATCGTCGGCGTCGGCTACCGCGCCGAGGTCAAGGGCAGCCAGGTGCAGTTCGCCCTCGGCTACTCCCACCCGGTGCTCTACGACATCCCGGCGGGGATCAAGATCGAGATCGAGGCCAAGGTCAACCGGGTGACGGTGTCGGGCGCCGACCGGCAGCAGGTGGGCCAGGTGGCGGCCGAGATCCGCCGCCTGCGCAAGCCCGACCCGTACAAGGGCAAGGGGATCAAGTACACGACGGAGATCTTGCGCCGCAAGGTGGGCAAGGCCGGGGGCAAGTAAGGGAGCCGCGCGATGAGCGACCATGTGACCAAGAGGATGAAACAGAAGCGGGAGCGCCGCGAGCGCGCCCACCGGCGCGTGCGGTCGCGGGTGCAGGGCACGGCGGAGCGCCCGCGGCTGTCGGTCTACAAGAGCCTGCGCTACATCTACGCCCAGGTGATCGACGACAGCCGGGGAGCGACGCTCGCCGCCGCCTGGTCGGCCGATCCGGCGCTGCGCGATCAGCTCACCAAGTCGAAGAGCAGCCAGGAGGCGGCGAAGCTGGTGGGCGCCCTGGTCGCCGAGCGGGCGCGCGAGCGCGGCATCGACAAGGTGGTGTTCGACCGCGGCGGCTACGTCTACCACGGCAACGTCAGGGCGCTCGCGGAAGCCGCGCGCGAGAAGGGTCTGCAGTTTTGACGTTCCGTCCGCCGGTTGCAGGCAGCCGGCGCGGGCGTTGAAGCCACAAGGAGAGCACTTTGGCCAGGGAATTCGAGCGCGAGAGCGAGTTTTTCGAGCAGGTCGTCCACATCAACCGCGTCACCAAGGTGGTGAAGGGGGGTAAGAACTTCTCCTTCTCGGCGCTGGTGGTGATCGGCGATGGCAACGGCCGGGTGGGCTACGGCGCCGGCAAGGCGAAGGAGGTCCCGATGGCCATCCGCAAGGGCATCGAGATCGCCAAGCGCAACATGGTGCAGGTGCCGATCAAGGGCACCTCGATCCCGCACGAGACGGTGGGAGTCTTCGGCGCCGGCAGGGTGCTGCTGAAGCCGGCCTCGGAGGGCACCGGCGTCATCGCCGGCGGCCCGGTGCGCGCGGTGCTGGAGACCGCCGGCATCCAGGACATCCTGACCAAGTCGCTGGGCTCGACCAACCCGCACAACGTGGTCAAGGCGACCTTCGACGCCCTGCTCAGCCTGCGCCACGAGGACGAGGTGCGGCGCCTGCGCGGCCTGCCGCCGCCGCCGCCGCGCCCTCGGGCGGCGGCAGCG
>JASLEW010000050.1 GCA_030150965.1 Thermoanaerobaculia bacterium
CCCTGTCCAGCCTGGCGGAGGAGCTCCTGGCGGCCGAGCAGAGCGGCGAGGACCGGCGGGCTTGAGGGGGGATGGGGCGGCGGTTGGGCCGGCCGGCGCGGCGAAGCGGCGGTCGCTGGACGAGTGGGCGGCGCTCCTCAACGCCCAGCGCCCGGCGATCCGCAGTCACGAGGTGGCCAAGCTGACCGGCCTGGCGACCGGCTCGGTGCGCAAGATGACGCTGCGGGCACTCGGGCGGGTGCGGGCGGAGGCGGGCCGGCTGGTGGCGACGGGGCCGGGGAGCGGGGCGGAGGGAGCTGGGAGCGGGAAGAGGGAACGCCGCTGAGGGACCCGCAGGGGGTAGCATGTCGCCGGTCCTGTTCTCCCGGCCCACCGGGGCGGTCGCTGTCGAGGAAGATCCTTGGCCTACACGATCGAGTACCTCCGGACACCCTGGACCACCTGCGCGCCCTGACGGCGAGGCAGCGGGCCACCGTTTTCGCGGCGATCGACGAGCAGCTGGCGCACGAGCCCGCGGTCGAGACCCGCAACCGCAAGCCCATGAGGCCCAACCAGCTGGCCCCCAGGGAGCTTCGGGTCGGGACCCTTCAGGTCTACTATGATGTCGAAGAGGAGCCCGAGCGCAGGGTGCTCATCCGCGCGATCGGGATCAAGGAGCGGAACCGGATACGGATCGGCGGCAAGGAGCTCGAGCTATGACCGTCAGGAAAGTCGAGGTGGCCGACGCGACCGAGCCCCTCGCAGCCTACATTCGGAAGGCCGCAGGAACCGGCAGCCCGGTCGTGGTCACCGATGACGGGCAACCGGTCGCCGCCCTCGTCATGCTCGAGGACACCGACCTCGAGACCGTCGCGCTCAGCACCGATCCCGGCTTCCTGGAGCTCATCCAAGGCTCGCGCGCGCGCCATGCCCGGGAGGGCGGGCTGTCGAGCGCCGAGGTGCAGCGGCGCCTGGACAACGACCTGGCTGACCCTCGCCGATCGAAGTAACCGCAACAAGACCGGCGGATCGTCTTCGCCGCCGGCTGCGACGCCGCGGCGCAAGGCCGGCACAGGAGCGGTGTCAGGCGCCGGGCGGCGCTCCCCCGCCGCGCGCCGGTTGAGGCGGCGTGCGCGGTGCGGCTCCTCAAGGCTGAGACGGTATGGTGGCGTCGAGAGTGGCGCCTGCTGTCAGGAATCACCGCTGCATAGCGAGCGGCCGCCACGGCGGTAGCCGCATCGGGTCGGGAGCCCGGTTTCGGCGGCCACCCGGCGCCTGGGGGTCATGATGAGCACTGTGGCGCGTGATTGGCAGCTCCTCTGCAGTGCCGTCGGAAGCGGTCGGCTCCCGGTGCCGGCGGACAGGCTCCTTGGAGTGCTTGCCGAAGTCCTCCGTCGCGAGCTCCGAGGCATGGGAGTCGATAAGCCGCTGGCTGCCGCAGAGATCTACTTGAAGGTCGCGAGCAGATATCAACCCGGCACACGTGCCTTCGAGGCCGAGATCGGCCACGCCCGGCCGCTCCTCGCAGATGCCGCCAGGTATCTCGATGGAATAGCTGCATGCAAGGCGTTGGTAGGATGTGCGCTCTGCTGCAACCTGCTGAGAGATCAGACCAACTGCCGGGAATATGTCAAGGCCGCAGTGGGGTTCCTCCTGCGCGAGCGTATACGCCACCGCAAGTTCTTTCTGCCGCTGGGCCGTTCACCTGGGTACTTCTTGATCTTTACCCTGATCATCGCTTTCTGGTCTGCGTTGGTCGGTTACACACTACGACCAGACATGAACGGCGCCTTCTGGGTTTCGGGCGCCGCGCTCCGTGCCGGTCCCGCTGATCGCTCAGCCGGTGCAGCCGGCGGCGAAGCCCCGCCTGCCACCCTCCGCCCTGGCCCTCTACGGCAGGAGCCGCCAGACGCCGCCGCCGTCGGTGCCGGCGAACACCTGCGATGGCGCGCCCTGGAGGATCGCGAGGCTTGTCGGAATCAGACCGCTCAGGGCGCCACCCACCGGCGTCCAGGTGCCCGCCGCGTTGTGCGAGACGAAGAGTCCGTGATCGGTGGCGAGATACACGGTGCCGCGCCGCGCCGGATCACAGGCCAGGGCGGTGGCGCTCGCGGCGGGCGGCAGGTCGTGGGCGGCCGCGGTCCAGCTCGCGCCGCCGTCGAGACTCCTGTAGACGATCGCGCCGCCGCCGCTCGGCTGGACGGCGGCGAAGAGGCGGTTCGAGGAGGCCGGATCGAGCACCAAAGCGGCGGCGGTGCCGGGCAAGGGGAGCTGGGTGAGGTTGGCGCCGCCGTCGAGGCTCTTGTAGAGGTGCTCCGTCTGAACATAGAGCGTGGTGGGTTGGCGCGGATCGACCACCAGGGGGCTGGCGAAGCCGTGGGTCGAGGGCGGGGCGAGCGGCACGACCTCGGAGGCCACGTGGCCCATCGTCCAGTTGGCGCCGCCGTCGCGTGTGGCGACGACGCTGAGCGACAGGGTGTAGGACTTGGCGCCGTTGGGGTAGGAGAAGGCCAGGTCGAGGCCGTAGAGCTGGCCGGGAGCGCCGGGCACGGCGACCAGGGCGGCGACCGATGGGAAGCTCGAGAGGCTCCAGGTGGCGCCCCAGTCGGAGCTGGCGGCAAGAAAAGGGGGATCGACCACGAAGAGCGTGCCGGCCGCGTCGACGGCGGCCTGCCCGGTCTCGCCGTTGCCCGGGAGCGGCACCGCGGTCCAGGTGACGCCGGCGTCGCGCGAGGCGTAGAGGACGTGGTTCGCCTGCTCGACGGCGGGAGGCGCCACGCCGACGAGAAGCAGCGGGCCCGTGGGGATGGAGCCCGGCACCGCGAGCAACTCGTTGACCGTCTGCGCGGCGAAGCCCTGGGGCTGGGTGAAGGTGCGGCCATTGGCTGCCTGGAGCAGGCCCGTATAGAGGAAGCCGAGGAGCATGGCGGGCGATGCCGGGTCGGCGGCGATCACGGTGGCCTGGGGTGGATCGAGGCCGGCCACCGGGCTCGTGACGGGCGCGAGGGTGCGTAAGGTCTGGAAGGCCTGCCGGCTGCGCGAGAGGGTGCCGCCTTGGTAGAGATAGAGCGCGCCAGAGCTGCCGAAGCCGAGCTCCCCCCCTGGACCGGAGAACACGCCCTGCGAGCCCCAGGTTACGCCGCCGTCCGTGCTGGCGAAGGCTTGCTCCCCGTCCGAAGCGTAGAGGGTCTGCGGCTCGACGGGATCGAGGGCGAGCTCGACGAGCTTGGTGGTGAAGACGAGGGCGGTGTTGTTGTTCACCTCCTGCCAGTGGGCTCCGCCGTCGTGCGTGGCGGCGAACCAGAGCCCAGCGCCGTAGACGATCGCGGGATCGGCCGGATCGACGACGAAGGTGCTGAGGTCGGCCGTCGGCGGCGACACGTTGGTCCAGGTGGCCCCGCCGTCGGCGCTGCGCAGCAGCACGCCGATGTTCTGCAGGTTGAGCTGCAGGAGGTAGAGGACGTTGTGGTCGAGCGGCGCGACCGCCACCTCCACGGCGGGTGCCCCCGACAACCCGGGTACCTGGCTCCAGGTGAGGCCGCCGTCGCGAGAGCTGGAGAGGCCGCCCGTGACGGCATAGAGGTGGTCGGGATCGACGGGATCGATCGCCAGGCTGGAGATGCCGGGCAGCGTACCGCGTCGGGTCCAGGTGGCGCCGCGGTCGGCGCTGCGGAACACCGTGCCGAGGGCGGAGCCAACGTAGGCGATGCCCGAGCCCGCGGGATCGAACGCTGCCGCTGTGACCGAGCCCATGCCGCTGTTGACCGGCACCCAGCCCGCTCCGGCCGCGGGCACCTCTCCCTCCGCCGCCGCCACGGACGCGGCGGCCGGTGGCGGTACCGCTGCGGACACGGCGGCGAGCACGGCAGCCAGGAAGAGCAGCACCAGGGCGCGGCGGCCGGGCAAGGGCTGCCTGACACTCTGGCTGGTTGACTTGGAGACCGACATGGAACCCTCCTGCGAAGTGCGACTTAGAAATCATTTTGCATACGCTGCCATCGTCCGGGCATGTGCAGACCAGAGCTGGCGCCGGACACCAAACACACTCGGAGATTGCGCTCCAATCAGCTAATTCTAGCATAAGCGACTGGTGCGAGGGTGAGGATGCCGTAGAGCGTACAATGGGAGCGACACGAGCAGGAAAACCCAATCCAGACATGCCCAAGCCCCGTGCCTATGTCGAGACCATGATCCCGAGCTTCTTCCACCCGACCCGCTCAGGAGCCGCGGCGCTGGCGCGCCGCCACTGGACGCGGCTGTGGTGGGACCTGGCTCTCGACCGCTATGCCCTGGTCACCAGCAACGCGGTTTTCGACGAGCTGCGCGAGGGTGATTACCCGAATCGAGGCTCGCCCTGGCCCTGGTCGCCGACCTGCCCGTCCTGGAGATCACCGAAGCCGTCGCCGAGATCGTCGCCGGCTACATTCGGCACCGCCTCATGCCCGCAGACCCCGCGGGAGACGCCCTCCACCTCGCACTGGCCTCGTACCACAAGTGCGACTTCCTGGTGACCTGGAATTGCCAGCACCTAGCGAACGCCAACAAGTTCGGTCACCTACGCCGGGTGAACGGCCTGCTGGGACTCTACGTTCCGGTGCTCGCCACACCGCTCGAGCTGCTGGGAGGGATCGATGACTTCACAAGCTGACCCCATCCTCGACGAAGAGGAAGAGGAGATCGATCGAGTTCGCGCCGCGCGCCACCGTATCTCCGAGCGCTTCGGACACGACCCCTACCGGCTGGTGGCCTACTACATGGAACGTCAGAGCGAACACCAGGATCGCCTGGTGCGTGCGGAAGAACCCGAGGCGAAGGTGCCCTCCACCCAGGAGTCGTAGCCGAACCCTCCATGAACCCCACCGGGAAGCTCGTCCCGGCGCACCACGCGGTCGAGCGCCGAGCCCCGGCCGCCGCCCGGTTGAGCTTGCCCCAGGACCCCGATGATCACCGGCCCTGACGCCGCCCTCATCGCCTACCACCTGGCCGTCGAGGAGACCTTCCGTGCTCTCCGCGGCCGCCCCGTGCTGCCGGCGCCCGCCGGCTTCCATCCCGTCAAGAGCTGGCATCTCCAGGGCATTCCCCTCGACCTCGTGCGGCACACCTTGGGAGGACGTCGCCCGCCGCCGTGCGAGCGGCCGGCCGGGCACCAGCTCGCGCCTGCGCTACCTCGCCCCTGCCGTCGCCAATGCCTGGGCAGCGCGGCGGCCGAAAGGCTGAGCCCTCTGTCGGATCGCCATGCCGGTCGCCGCTGCCGGCGGGATATCTGGCAACCGCTTCCCCATCCTCTTCACCGCCACGGCGCCATCATCGGGCGGCTGCCGAAACAGCCCCGCCCAGCCGGCGACACCACCCGTCACTCGACCTTCACCAGATGGGCACGGAAAGCTGCGCGCGGAGACAAGAAGAGAAAGAGCCAGGTCAGAGAGAAGAGAAGAAGAAGCCTCCCGGTGGGCCGTGCCTTGCGGCGGCCCGAGGCGGCCACTCCCACTGCGGCAAGGCCACCTTCAGCCGCAGCATCGTCCTCGCCCGCATACTCGAGGCCCTGACCCTCTATCAGGAGTTCACCGACCCCCGCCTCACCCGCGGCACGCCGACGACGTCCACGCCCTCGCCACCCCCGGCTTCGCCGCCGCCGCCAGGGCCGCCTATCGCACCCATCCCTCCTATCGCACCCACCGCGTCCAACCCGCCTATCGCGCCCCCCGCGCCCCCGCCCCGCCCGCCCTCCGCTCCCTCCTCCGCCCGCCGCCCCGACGCCGGGCCGACCAGCGCCGCGAGCGCCAGCAGCGCCACGTCGATCGCCCCTTCGTCGTGGCCCATCGCCGCCGCCAGCTCGGTGAGCTTGTCGCGGGGCGGTGCCGGCCTTCCCTGCTCGAAATGCGAGATCTGCCCCGAGGAGAAGCCCGCTGCCGCCGCCAGCTCGGCCTGCGACCATCCTGCGGTCTGGCGCAGCAGCCCCAGGGCCATGCTCTTGAGGGGTGGAACCGGCTTCGGCATCGATGCGGCGGGCCTCCGTCTCGTTCTGCCTCTAGAGGTGACGCGCGGATTCGCCGCGGGACAAACCGGGCCCCTGCTTGGCGGGACGAAGTCTCCGGCCGAGAAAAGAAGTTGCGTTCCGCCTGCTTCCCAGGATTCTACGCGAATGCTCCTTTTCAGCAACCCCCGCCGGCCGCTACCGTCTCCGGCTCATGAGCCCCGGCACCAGGACCCCCCTCCGCCCGCCCCACCCGGCACCGCCTCCACCACGCGGTCCCTGACGCCGCCCCTCGCCCGGCCACCGCCGGCCGCCGCCGCTCATGCTGACCCCCGAACATCAGGCCGCCCGCCGCTACCTGGAGAATCTTCGGCCGGCAGGGCGCCGCGCCCTCCGCCACCTCCTCACCTGCCCCGCGTGCCGCCACCTGGCCGAGTCGACCGAGATCCTCGATCCCGTCCGCACCACCCTGGCGGCCCTCGTCTCCTCCCCGTCGCCCGCGCCCGGCGCCGCGTCCCCCGCCGCTCGCCGCGGAGCCGCCGAGAGCCCGCCGCTGGAGCTGCTCTCCGAGGTCATGCCGCACCTCATCGGCATCCTCGCCTCCGCCCCCCCTGCCGCCCCGGGCATCGTCCGGGGCG
>JASLEW010000096.1 GCA_030150965.1 Thermoanaerobaculia bacterium
CCCTGGCGCGCCGGGCCCGCCCGCCGCGCCGGCCTCGGGGTGGCCGTTGGCCGCCATCAGCGGCCCCGCCCGGCGGGTGTCGCCGCACAGGCGCAGCGCGAAGGCGGCCAGCCCCTCGCCGCGGTGGGGGAGGGCGGTCACCGAGATCTGGCCGTCGGCGCTCATCCGCGCCTCGACCCCTTCTTCGAGCGTCAGCCGCAGCCCCTGGGCGGGGATCGGCGCCGGGACGGGTGCCGCGGTGGTGGTGACGGCGGGCACGGCGAGGACGGCCGGCGTGGGGCCGCCGGCCATGCCCGTGGCGGCTTGGCCCGTGCCGCCGCTCCCGCCGTCGGCGCCGATGCTCGCTGAGGAGGCCGCTGCCGGCCTCGCTCCGGCCCCTCCGCCCGTCGCCCCTGCCACGCCCGTCGCCCCGGCCAATGTCGCGGTGGTCACCGCGCCCGCCGGTCCCTCCGCTCTCGCAGGCGCCGTCGATCTCGCCGGCGTTGCCGCCGTCTCGGATGTCGCCGCGCGGGCCTCCAGGGGCAGGGGCCTCCCTGGCAGGCCCAGCAGCCCCAGGGTGACGAGCGCCGCCGCCGGTGCCCCGCGCCGCATCAGCCGGTCCCGGCCTCCGCCCCCTGGAACCGCGGCGCCACCTGCCAGGCGGCCTCGCGCTCGAAGGCGCGGGCGACGCGGAAGACCGTCGCCTCGCCGAAGGCGCGGCCGGTGATCTGGAGCGACAGCGGCAGCCCCTGGGAATCGAGCCCCGAGGGGACGGCGACGGCAGGCAGCCCGGCCAGGCTGGCCGGCGTGGTGAAGATGTCGGAGAGGTACATGGCCAGCGGATCGTCCACCTTCTCGCCCAGGCGGAAGGCGGCGCCGGGGCTGGTCGGCGTGACCAGCACGTCGGCCTGTGCCAGGGCGGCCTCCAGCTCCGTCCGCATGCGCCCCAGCACCGCGCGGGCGCGGCCGTAATAGGCCTCGTGGTAGCCGGAGGAGAGGGCGAAGGTGCCGAGCATGATGCGGCGCTTGACCTCGGCGCCGAAGCCCTCGGCGCGGCTGGCGAAGTAGACCTCGGCGAGGTTGGCGGCATCGGGCGAGCGGCGCCCATAGCGGACGCCGTCGAAGCGCGCCAGGTTGGCGCTCGCCTCCGAGGTGGCGATCACGTAGTAGACCGCGATGGCGGCGCCCAGCGTCGGCACCGAGACCGGGACGAGCTCGGCGCCGGCCCGCTCCAGGATGCCCAACGTCGTCTCGAAGCGCTCCGCCGTCTCGCTCCGGCCGTCGCCTTCCGCCGCGCCGCCGCCGGCGAGCGCGATCTCCCGCACCACCCCCAGCCGCATCCCGGCGAGCCCGCCCTCGATGCCGGCCAGGAGGTCGTCCATCGGGCGGGCGGAGCAGGTCGAGTCGTTGGCGTCCGGCCCGCCGATCACCTGGAGCGCCAGGGCGGCGTCGCGCACGCTGCGGGCGAGCGGGCCGATCTGATCGGTCGAGGAGGCGAAGGCGACCAGGCCGTAGCGCGACACGCGGCCGTAGGTGGGCTTGACCCCCACCACGCCGCAGAGCGCCGCCGGCTGGCGGATCGAGCCGCCGGTGTCGGAGCCGAAGGCGAGGACGGCGCTGCCGGCGGCGACCGCCGCCGCCGGGCCGCCGCTCGATCCTCCGGGCACCGTGCGCACGTCCCAGGGGTTGCGGGTCGGCTGATAGGCCGAGTTCTCGCACGACGAGCCCATGGCGAACTCGTCCATGTTGGCGCGGCCGACGACCACCGCGCCGGCGTCGAGCAGCCGCTGGACGGCGGTGGCGGTGTAGGGCGCGACGTACCCCTCGAGGATCCGCGAGGCGCAGGTCAGGCGGTGGCCGGCCAGGCTCAGGTTGTCCTTGAGCGCGATCGGCACGCCGGCGAGCGGTCCCGGGTCCTCGCCCAGGGCCACCTGGCGGTCGATGTGGCGGGCGCGCGTGCGCGCCGCGTCCGCGAACACCTCCAGGTAGGCGCCGATCAGCGGCTCGACCGCGGCGCTCCGCGCCAGCACCGAGTCGAGCGCCGCCACCGCCGACACCTCGCCGCCGCGCACCCGGCGCGCCAGCTCCTCGGCGCCCAGCGGCCAGAGCTCAGGAGGGCTGCTCATCGCCGCCTCCCCCCTTGACCTCCGGCACCAGGAGGAAGCCGTCCTGCGCCGCCGGGGCGTTCTCCAGGAAGCTCTCGCGCGCCAGGCAGGGCACGGTGTGGTCCTCCGCCTCGTGCGACGGCCCGGCGGCGACCGCCTCGGGCGCCGCCTCGATCTGCTGCAGCTGGTCGATGTAGTCCACGATCTTGCTCAGCTGGCCGGTCAGCACGGACTCCTGCTCCGGCGTGAAACGGAGCCGGGCGAGAGTGGCGATCTTCCTTACTTCGTCGGTGGTTAGGGGCATGATTTTGAAGTGAAAGTTTAGCCCTGGTTGCCGTCATTGGCAACCGGGCATCGACCGGGGCGGGGGGGTGGTGGCTCAGCCCGCCTCCCTCGGCCCGCTCGGAGACATGCTCGGAGACCTGGGCAGGGCTCGGAAGCGTGAGCGAGCACCGCTAACGTCCTCCGCGCGCATGTCCCGCAAGCGCCGGCGAGGGAGCGCACCGAGCCACGACTCGGCAGGTCCCGGCGATCCGGCCGCGGCCTGGAAGCGTCATCCTACAATCCGGGCGATGAGGACGGTGCACGCACGGCTCAGGGGGCTCAGGGGGATCGGGGGGATCGGGGCCATCGGCCGGCTGTGCCGCGAGCCGCTGGCCGAGGCCCTGGTGGCGGCGTGCGGCGACGCCCCCTGTCACCTGGTGGGCGGGGCGGTGCGCGACCGCGTCCTGGGCCTCGCCACCCACGACCTCGACGCGGTGGTGGCCGGCCGCGGCCGCGCGATCGCCGACGCCCTGGCCGCCGCCCTGCCGGCGCGGCTGGTCCTCCTGGGAGGCCGGGAGTTCGCGGCCTACCGCCTGGTCACCCCCGCGGGCGAGGTGCTGGACCTCTGGGACCGCGAGGCGACGACGCTCGCCGACGACCTGGCGCGGCGCGACCTCACGGTCAACGCCGTCGCCGTCGAGGCGCGCTCGGGCGCCGTCGTCGATCCGTTCGGCGGCCTGGCCGACCTGGCGCGGCGCACCCTGCGCGCCGTCACCCCGGAGAGCTTCCGCGCCGACCCGCTGCGCGTGCTGCGCCTGGTGCGCTTCGAGCTCCAGCTGCCCGGCTTCGCCGCCGAGCCCGCCACGCTCGACCTGGCGCGCGCCGCCGTGCCGCAGCTGCCGGAGATGGCGGCCGAGCGCATCCGCGAGGAGCTGCGGCTGATCTTCGCCCACCCGGCCGCGGCGCGCGGCCTGCGGCGCCTGGGCGACCTGGGAGTCTACCCGTGGCTGTGGCTGCGGGCGCCCGGGCCGGCGGCAGGGGCCGGCGCCGATGCCCGGCAGGCGGCGGCGCTGACGGCTCTGGCCGCCGCAGAGCTGGCGGCGCTGCGGGCCTGCGCCGCGTTCCTGGAAGAGTCGCTGGAGCGGGCGGCGGCGGGGGACGGCGCCGGGCGCGCCGCCCCGAGCGCCTGGGAGCCGCCCGATCTCCCGGCCGCGCGCCTCGCCGCCAGCTGTCGCCATTTCGATCTCCCCACGGCCACGTTGTCAGGCGCGCTCGACCGCCTGGAGCGGGCCGGCTACGTCGCGCCGCGGCAGGCCGCCGAGATCCGTCCGCTCCTCGCCCCCGAGATCGCGCTGCCGCCGGCCGGCCGCGGTGCGCGCCTGGTCCTGGCGCGCCGCCGCTATCTTCACCGCCACGGCCGCCG
>JASLEW010000122.1 GCA_030150965.1 Thermoanaerobaculia bacterium
ACGTCGCCGGCTCGACGCAGGTCTGTGCCTGGCTCGCCGGGCCGGGCAAGCTGCAAAGGACAACGGCGAGGAGGGCTCCGGCCTTCAACAGCTGGGCGGTTCTCATCGGTTCACCTCGGGGAAGTTTAACTGATATGCGGCGGCCGGCTGGCGCCGGCCGGCGGACTTCATCTGCCGAATGCCAACCAGGGCCGCCAGGCGTCGAGGGCCTTGCCTAGGGCTCGCGCCAGCGAGCCGTACCACCGTCACCTGCCCAGCGTGCTCCTGCACCAGCGGGCCGGCAAGGAGGACAGGCGGTTGGCGGCGCATCCGGGTGTGCCCAGGGGCGATCAGTCGAAGAGATCGGCCACGCGCACCGACCAGCCCGGCAGCAGGTCGGCGATCTCCAGCCGGTCGTCGGCACCGAGGACCAGAGGAGAGCCGCCGGCACGATGGACGGTGACGGTCTGCGCGAAAGGATCGACGACCAGCACGACACGGACGCCGACGGCCAGCCATGTCCTGGCCTCTTGCTCGATCGCAGCCCCCGCGGCAGCAGCGGGGAGCACCTCGGCGACGAGGGCGGGCGTCGCAGGCCGGCTGGTGCTGGAGGGCGCGGCGGCGGGGCGGAATGCCAGGTCAGGAGTGCGCAGGCCGCTGCGCGCATCGACCAATCCCGTGGCCGGTGCGAAGACGGAGCCAAGCGCACCTTCCTCGACAAAGCCGGCAAGCCGCACGGTCAGGCGCGCAGCCGCCGCCCCGACCCGCGGTTCGCTCGCCAACGGCTCTTCTCCCAGCGCCCGGAGGAGCGCAGCGGCGTCATTCGTGGTCAGGCAGCCGCCACCACCACACCCGGACGACCCCACACACTTGCCGGCAGCACCGCAAGTACTGAGCGGGCCGCCGGACGTCGAGCAGATCGCTGAGCAGGCGGAACTGCAGGTGCAATTGGCGCAGCCACCTTGGATGATGGCCTCGGCCCGGGATGCGGCGAGCAGGCCGGCCAGGGAGAGCAGGAGAGCGAGCGAGCGGGTGATTTTCATTGTCAACCTCCTGAATCTGCGGCGTTTGTGGTTCTACGCACGGGCGCGACACAAATTGCGCCTGTTAAAAGAAGCGATATTAGATTATTGCCCATGCTTCAATTCGTCAAGCGAGATAGCCAGCGCGCCAGGTGCACGAGCCTGGCGGCGCGCTGCGGGTTCAGGGACCCGGCAGCGGCTTTCGAGGATCAAGGATTCCGCGTCATGATGCCGTCACGAGCCACCGCCGCGAGACGACCACCCGTGGCAGCCGAGTTCGACGTCTTCCTGAGCTACAACAGCAGCGACCGCCCCCTGGTCGAGCAGCTCGGTGACCGCCTGCGCGCCGCGGGCCTGACCATCTGGATGGACAGGCTGGCACTCCGCCCGGGCCTGCCCTGGCAGGAGGGCCTCGAAGCCGGCCTCAAGGCGTCCCGCACCGTTGCGGTCTGCATCGGCGCCGGCGGCCTCGGCAGGTGGCAAACCCCGGAGATCCGGGCCGCGCTCGACCGCGCGCAGCACGAGGAGATCCCGGTCATCCCGGTGCTCCTGCCCGGCTGCCCGGACACGCCGCAGCTGGCACTCTTCCTGGCCGCGCGGACCTGGGTGGACCTGCGGCAAGGGCTCAGCGACGATGGCCTCGCCCAGCTGATCTGGGGCATCACCGGCATCAAGCCTGAGCCGCGCACCGAACCTGGGGCGGCCGGAACCGCGGCGCCGCATCGGCGAGAGGCCCAGCCCACACCCCCTGTTCCGGGGAACCCCGGCGAGCGCGCACCTTATAAGGCGATGAAGGTGCGGCTCGCTGATGAAAGTGTCGTCACCGTTTCGTTCAGCCTGGAGGTCCAGGTGAAACCAGGGGATGCCCCGAGATTGATCGCGAACAGTGGCTCTCGCGACCAAGCGCTCAAGTCCATACTGCCCTTGGTCGAGGCCGCCGTTCTTGGCGAGCTGTCCAAGCTTACCTACCCGGACCTGGCGCAGACGACGGTGGAGGTTGCCAAGCGAGTGAAGCGATCGGTTCACAGCGCGCCAAAGAAATCGGGCTCACCGTGAACGGCTTCTACATCACGGGGCTCGCCCGCCACTGAGACACTTGCCGCGCGGCCCCCATGGCGCGCGCCACGGTTCCATCACAATCACGGCAGCAAGAAGCTCTGAGACCGCCCATTGCGGAGGAACACGACGTCTTCCTGAGCTATAACAGCCAAGACAGGCCGCTTGTCGAAGAGCTCGCTACCCGCCTGCGGGCTCCCCCCGCCTGCCCGGACTCACCGGACCTGGCGCTCTTCCTGGCGGCGCTGACCCGGGTGGACCTGCGCGGCGGGGTCGGCGACCAGGGGCTGGATCTTCTGGTCTGGGGCATCACCGGCGAGAGCACCACGGCGCTCCTGGCCCGCGCCGGGGGCGGAGAAGCAGGACTACGCGAGCCCCGGGAAGCGCCTGCTAGTCCTCAGAACCGCAGACGCAGTTGGGATGACCGTCCGAGCAGTTGGGGACAATGGGCTCGATACCGCAGAGGCCGGCGTTTCCAAAGTTGTCGAAGCACGGAGCGAGGAGTTTCCGCCCCGCACAGGGGCTGCTGCAACTACCGCACACGATGCTGATGACGGGCGTGGCTCCAGGAGGCTCGGCTGTAGGCGGCACGCTCCAGGGATGAATCGAGCCACCACAGATCGGCCCTTGATTCGCCTGTGTTGACGGTCCGGGCGCCTGCGCGGCATGAGCTGAGCTGAATGCATGGAGCACAAAGGTGAGGATCACGAGATGGCGGAGGGTCTTGATCATGAGGAGCAGGTCCTTTCTTTATTTACGAGCATTATAGTACGATACAGCTGAGGTAACTTGCAAGAGGGCGTTCGCTCGCCCGTACAGTCGGCGCGCCCATCTCGGCGATCGCCTGGGCGATAGCCGGGGATGCCGCCGCCCCCCGGGCGGGCGGAGCTCTACCACGGCGTGGCGCAGCTGAGCTGGCGGGACGGCGACGTCGAGGGAGCGGTCCTCCTCTTCGGGCGGGCGGCGGAGCTGTGGCGCCCGCGAGGGCCGCGCGCGCCCGGCGGCTCTGGCCGGGCGCAGCGCCCGGCGATTCGCACCATCCTGGTGCGCTACCGGATCCCGCCGCGCTCGATTTGCTGCGGATCTTCGCCGTGAACCGCAGCCCCGGGCAAGGCCCTGTCATCGGAGCGCCGCCCCAGCAGAGGGGGGGGTATCCGACAGCTTGTCCCGGAACGCTCCGGTCAAGCACGAATGTTAGATGAAGCTTCAGTGTAGTGAACGGCGGTAAGGCTTGGCCGGTCGCCGCTCGACAAATGCTCTGTTGACCTTCTCACCTACGCGAGGGACCCCCCATCTATGCGCGAATCTCAGCCTTGGAAGTCTCTGCGAGCTGGAGCGGCCGGGCTCTGCGCCCTGTTCGTGTTCAGCAACCTTCCGGTCGCCGCGGCAGAGTCCTGCCCGCCAGCAGCGGCGCTCCAGGGCAGCGCCTGGACCGAGCAGGATGGTGCGGGTCAAATCGGTTTCGAGCAGGACCAGGTCGTCCTGCGGGAAAAGGGTCACCTGCGGGCGGCGTCGATCCTGCGCCGCGGACCCTGCACGCTCACCGTGCGCGATGGGGGGGTGCTCGCCACCTGGACCCTGAGCGGCGACGAGCACACCCTGAGACTCGCCCGCGGCAAGGACACGGTTGCCCTCGACCGTCTCGCACAGACTCCGGCCGATCTCGACATCAGCCCCCTGCCGCTGCCGCGGCCCGGGCCGGTGCCGGCCGACACGGCTCAAGCGGTCGCCGCGGAGCTGCGAGCCCGGAACGCTCAGGACCAGGCGACGCTCGCGGACAAGCCCAAGCGGGCGGCGGTGGTCGCCGACAACATCCGCTACCTCCGGGAGGTGGTGGGCCGGTACGGCTGGATCGACATCTCGCGATTCGGCAAGGCCGCGGCCGCGGCGGCGATCTTCATCGCCAAACATGCCGACGACGTGAGGCTGATGCAGGATGCGCTGCCCATCGCCGAAGAGGACGCGAAGCAAAGGGGTGGCGGCAAAGAGATCGTTTCGGTCCTGGTTGATGCGGTTCTCGTCACGACAGGGCACAAGCAGAAATACGGCACCCAGATCAACGAAGACGAGCACGGAAAGCCCTTCGTCATCCCCGTAGAAGATCTCACCAAGGTCGATGAATACCGCAAGGAGCTTGGCATCCTGCCGTGGTCGGAGTACCTGAAGAAGGCGAGCCAGGCTCTCTACGACGGCGCACCAATCCGGATCCCCGGTCCGGACGAGTGATCCGAGGCTGAGCGCTGACGCTCAGCCCGCCGATCGTCTACAAGCCGCTTGCCGGCGGTGGATGGGCAGACGAGGAGGCCAATTTCCTGACCTACACCTCGCTTCTCCGGGTGGAGGATCTGGTCGCCGATCACGTCCTGCGACAGACCCCCGGCATTTTCCAAGAGCTCGTCCCCAAGGCGTACGAGCTGCGGGTCACGGTCCTGGGGCACCGCGCGCTTGCGGCCAAGGTGCTCTCGCAGCAGACCGAGAAGGGCAGGCTCGACTGGCGGCGCTCGCAGGATGAGCTGCGGTTCGAAGCGGTCCGCCTGGCGCCCGAGCTGGCAGCGCGGTGCCGCGCGCTCCTCGACGAGCTGGGACTTGTCTTCGGCTGTTTCGACTTCGTGGTGACTCCCGACGGCGAGCACGTCTTTCTCGAGGTGAACGAGATGGGCCAGTTTCTCTTTCTGGAGCGCCACTGTGGCTTGCCGCTGCTCGACGCCTTCTCCGAGTTCCTGCTCCAGGCGAAGGTCGATTTCGCCTGGGACGAGGAGGCGGTCGGCCTGCGTTACGCCGACGCGGACTTCGAATCGGCTGCGCTCGCGCGATGGAGGAGGTTCCGAGCCTCCCATATCGCAACGCCCGATGCGCTGGCCGTCGAATCTCGGCGCCGGCGCGCTCGGCGAGCGCGGAGGTAGCGGCGAGGTCGAGCGGCGAGCTGCCGAGCGCGGCGAGCAGGCGTGCGGTCTCCGCGGGCGGCAGCGCGGCGCCGCGCTCGAACGCCTGCAGGCGCCGGATGCGCAGCCCCGCCGCCGCGGCCAGCGCGTCCTGCTCCCAGCGGTGGAGCACCCGCAGCACGAACATGCCCTCGCCGGCCGATGGCTCGTCCCGCCCCGTGCCCTGCCGCCGTTTCATGCCCTGCCCCCCTATGAGAGCCTCCCCTGCCCTTCCCAGGTGTGCGCGCGCCCTTCCGCGGGACAAGGGCCGCG
>JASLEW010000148.1 GCA_030150965.1 Thermoanaerobaculia bacterium
CGGGTGATCGAGTCGAGCAGGATCACCACGTCCTTCTTGTGCTCGACCAGGCGCTTGGCCTTTTCGATCACCATCTCGGCCACCTGCACGTGGCGGGTGGCGGGCTCGTCGAAGGTGGACGACACCACCTCGCCCTGCACCGAGCGCTGCATGTCGGTCACCTCCTCCGGCCGCTCGTCGATCAGCAGCACGATGAGGATGACCTCCGGGTGGTTCTTCTCCAGCGAGTGGGCGATCGACTGCAGCAGCATGGTCTTGCCGGTGCGCGGCGGCGCCACGATCAGCGCCCGCTGCCCCTTGCCCATCGGCGTCGCCAGGTCCATCACCCGCGACGACATGTCGCCCGCCACCTCCAGCTTGATGCGCTCGCTGGGGTAGAGCGGCGTCAGGTTGTCGAAGAAGATCTTGTTGCGGGCGACCTCGGGATGCTCGAAGTTGACCGCCTCGACCTTGATGAGCGCGAAGTAGCGCTCGCCCTCCTTCGGCTGCCGCACCTGCCCCGAGATGGTGTCGCCGGTGCGCAGGTCGAAGCGCCGGATCTGGCTCGGGCTGACGTAGATGTCGTCCGGGCCGGGGAGGTAGTTGTACTCCGGGGCGCGCAGGAAGCCAAAGCCGTCGGGCAGGCACTCCAGCACTCCCTCGGCGAAGATCAGGCCGCTCTTCTCGGTCTGCGCCTGGAGGATCTTGAAGATCAGCTCCTGCTTGCGCATGCCGGTCGCGCCCTCGACCCCCATGTCCTTGCCGATCTGGGTGAGCTGGGAGATGCTCATCTCCTTGAGCGCCCGGATGTCGAGCGCCTCGACCGAGCTCCCCTTCTCTACCGGGTTCTGCGTTGTCTTAGCCATGTTGCTCCTCTTCGTCCTTTACTGTGCGCTCGCTGCGAGATTGAGATCGATGACGCTCCACAGCTCCTTCATCCCCTCCCCCGTCTGTGCCGAGACCGCGACCAGCGGGATGCCCTCCCCCAGCTCCAGGGCCGCGCCGATGGCGCGCAGCGCGGCGGCGCGCCGGCCGCGCGGGACCTGGTCGATCTTGGTCGCCGCCACCGCGGCCACCGCCGCCGCCCCGGCCGCTCCTCCGCCAGCGCCCAGGCTCGACAGGTAGGCGTATGCCTGCTGGTCGAGCGGGGTGGCCCCGACCTTGCCGTCCACCAGCATCACCACCCGCGCCGCCCTTGGCGCCCGCTGCCGGAAGTAGGCGTCCACCACCGCTCCCCACGCCTGGCGCTCCGTCCTGGCGGCGCGCGCGTAACCGTAGCCCGGGAGATCCACGAAGTAGCAGCGGCCGTTGATCAAGAAATAGTTGACGGCCCGCGTGCGACCCGGGGTCGAGCTGGTCCTCGCCAGCCCCTTGCGCCCCAAGATGCGGTTCATCAGGCTCGACTTGCCGACGTTGGAGCGCCCGACGAACGCAATCTCCGGACGCCCGTCGCGCGGGAAGTCGTCGCTCGCATGAGCGGACCTGACGAAGTCGGCGGTCTCGACCTTCAAGCACTCATCCCGGGTGCGCGGCGCCCGTCCGCCTCCGCGGCCGGGGACGCCAGGCTTCCGCCGGCGCCCGGCCACGGCACCTTTTCAAATCTGATGGGCCGCGGGAGCCGCGCCGTCCCAGGGGGCCGGCGCGGGGGAAGCGGCTTCAGGGCCTGCTAATGGGCCAGGGAATCCGACCCGACGGGAGGCTCTGAGGGGGCCTCCTTGAACTTACCTTTGGTTTTCGGCAGCGGCGGCGCCATCTCGCCGTCGAGGGCGAGGCGCAGCACCTCGTCCATCGACTCGACCAGATGCACCTCCATCGCCTCGCGCACCTCGGCGGGGATCTCCTCCAGGTCCTTCTCGTTCTCCTTGGGGAGGATCACCTCGTTGATGCCGCCGCGGAACGCGGCCAGGACCTTGTCCTTGATGCCGCCCACCGGCAGCACCTTGCCCCGCAGCGTGATCTCGCCGGTCATCGCCACGTCCTTGCGCACCGCGATCTTGGACAGGGCCGACACCAGCGCCGTCGCCATGGTGATGCCGGCGGACGGGCCGTCCTTGGGGATCGCCCCCTCCGGCACGTGCAGGTGGAGATCCATGTTCTCGTTGAAGTCCGCCTCGATGCCGAACAGCTCGCTGCGGCTGCGCAGATAGGACACCGCCGCCCGCGCCGATTCCTGCATCACCTCGCCGAGCTTGCCGGTCAGCGTCAGCTTGCCCTTGCCCGGCATCAGGCCGACCTCGGTCTCCAGCAGCTCGCCCCCCACCTCGGTCCAGGCCAGGCCGGTGGCGACGCCGATCTCCGACTCCTGGTTCTTGCGCCGGGCGCGGAAGCGCTCCTTGCCCAGGAACTCGGAGATCATCGGCGGCTCGACGGTCACCTCCAGCCGGTTCCCCTCCTTGACCACGCGGCGCGCGATCTTGCGGCAGACCGAGGCGATCTCGCGCTCCAGGCTGCGCACGCCGGCCTCGCGGGTGTAGCTCTCGATCAGCACCCGGATCGACTCTTCCTCGAACTTGATCTTGTCGGTGGCGAGCCCGTGGTTCTTGACCTGCCGCGGCACCAGGAACTGCTGGGCGATCGCCAGCTTCTCGTTGAGCGTGTAGCCCGAGAGGTGGATGACCTCCATGCGGTCCTTGAGCGGCGGCGGGATGCTGTGAGTGACGTTGGCGGTGGCGATGAACATCACCTTCGACAGGTCGTAGTCGACGTCGAGGTAGTGATCGAGGAAGGCGTTGTTCTGCTCCGGGTCGAGCACCTCCAGCAGCGCCGCCGACGGGTCGCCGCGGAAGTCCATCGACATCTTGTCCACCTCGTCGAGCAGGAACACCGGGTTGACCGTCCCCGCCTTGCGCATCATCTGGATGATCTGGCCGGGGAAGGCGCCGATGTAGGTCCGGCGGTGGCCGCGGATCTCGGCCTCGTCGCGCACGCCGCCGAGCGACAGACGGACGAACTTCCTGCCGGTGGCGCGGGCGATCGACTTGGCGAGCGACGACTTGCCGACGCCCGGGGGGCCGACGAAGCAGATGATCGAGCTCTTGGTCTGCCCCACGAGCTGGCGGACGGCGAGGAATTCGAGGATGCGGTCCTTGATCTTTTCGAGGCCGTAGTGGTCCTCGTTCAGGACCGTCTCGGCGACGTCGATGTTCTTCTGTTCCTTGCTTCTCTTCCGCCAGGGCACCGAGACCAGCCAGTCGATGTAGTTGCGCGACACCGTGGCTTCGGCCGAGACCGGCGGCATGGCCTCCAGGCGTTTGAGCTCCTGGTCCGCCTTCTCCTTGACCTCCTTGGGGAGGCCCGCCTTCTCGATCTTGTCTTTCAGCTCGGTCATCTCGTCGGACTTGTCGTCCTTACGCCCGAGCTCCTGATGGATGGCCTTGATCTTCTCGTTTAAGTAGTACTCCTTCTGGGCCTTCTCCATCTGCTTCTTGACCTTGACGTTGATCCGCTTGTCGATGTTGATCTTCTCGATCTCGACGTCGAGCAGGTCGTGGAGCCGCTGGAGCCGCTCATAGGGGTTGATCAGCTCGAGAAGCAGTCGCTCCTCGAGCTGCTGAACCCCTACGAGCGGCTGCAGAAGCTGCACGATCTGCTGGACCTGGAAGTCGAGAAGGTCAACATCGACAAGCGCATCAACGTCCAGGTCAAGAAGCAGATGGAGAAGGCGCAGAAGGAGTACTACCTCAACGAGAAGATCAAGGCCATCCACCAGGAGCTGGGG
>JASLEW010000162.1 GCA_030150965.1 Thermoanaerobaculia bacterium
TCCCGGGCGCACGGATCCGCACCCGGTGCCGGCGGCGGCCGCGGCACAGCCGCAGACCATGGCGACCCCGAGCAGGCGCGCAACGCTGCGCCGGCGATCAACCTCCAGGGCTTCCCCTCCCGATCGCGGAGCGGACGCGCCGGCCCGGGCCGCACGCGCCTCCAGCAAACTTTTAGAAACGTCGCGCCATTATAGGCGCATTCGAGCAACCGGTGCGGGCGGCGCCGCCGCCCCGCCGCGCCCCGTTCCCTCCCATTTGACGTGGCCCGGCGCTTCGTCCACGATAGCGGCGGCGGCGTCCGCCCCAGCGTAACCATCGCCGGACGGCCGCCGTCTTTCCGCACGGGGACGCCCGGGGGGGCGCTCCCGCCGGAGCCGCAGACCTGGCCGAGGCGCCCGCACCTCGTGCCTCCGGGACGTGCACCGCGAGGCCGTCTGGGACCGTTCGAACCGCAGCAGACCCACGTGGCAGGGGCGGCAACGCAGCCATGGTCCGGCCCTGAGCGAGTGAAAGAGGACTGAATCATGCCGGAAGAGATGCCGCAAGCGGCCGCACCCGCCGGTCCGGCCGAGCCGGAGCGGGAGACGCCTCCACCAGCGACGAAGCGCGCCCGGGGCTGGGTCTGGCTGCTGCCCGTGGTGATCCTCCTGGCGGCCTGGTTCTTCCTGTCGCACCGGGCGCCGGGGGCCGCGCAGAAGACCGGCCGGGGAGCCGGCGGCGCCGGCCAGCACGCCGTGCCGATCACCACCGCGCCGGTGACCAAGGGGGCGGTGAACGTCTACATCACCGCCCTGGGCATCGTGACGCCGGTCTACACCGTGACGGTCACCAGCCGCGTGCAGGGGCAGATCATGACTGTCAACTATCGCGAGGGGCAGATGGTGCGCAAGGGAGACCTGCTGCTGACCATCGACCCGCGCCCCTACCAGGCGGCCCTCACCCAGGCGGAGGGGCAGCTGGACCACGACCAGGCGCTGCTCGACGAGGCGCGCATCGACCTCAAGCGCTACCAGGCGGCGCATGAGCGCAACGCCATCGCCGGCCAGCAGCTGGAGGACCAGGAGAAGGTGGTGCTGCAGGACGAGGGCACGGTCAAGAACGACCACGGCCTGGTCGAGAGCGCCAAGGTGAACCTCCAGTATTGCAACATCACCTCGCCGATCGACGGCCGTGTCGGCCTGCGCCTGGTGGACCCCGGCAACATCGTCATGGCCAACAGCACGACCGGCCTGGTGGTCATCACCCAGCTGCAGCCGATCACCGTCGTCGCCAGCATCGCCGAGGACTACCTGCCGCAGATCCAGGACCAGCTGCGCCAGGGACACACCATCCAGGTCGAGGCCTTCGACCGCACGCAGCAGCGGAAGCTCGCCACCGGGTCGCTGCTCACCCTCGACAACGTGATCGACACCACGACCGGCACCATCAAGGTCAAGGCGGTCTTCCCCAACTCCGACGGCTCCCTCTTCCCCAGCCAGTTCGTCAACGCGCGGCTGCTGGTCAACACCGAGCAGGGCGACACCCTGGTGCCCACCGCCGCCATCCAGCGCAACGCCCAGGGCGCCTTCGTCTACGTCGTCGCCAACCAGACCGCCGCGACGCGCCCGGTGACGGCCGGCACGGCCGAGGGCAGCGTCACCGCGGTGACCGGCGTGACGCCGGGCGAGGTGGTGGCGGTCAACGGCTTCGACAAGCTGCAGGACGGCGCCAAGGTGACCACCATGGAACGGCCCGGCGGCGGCGGGGCGGGAGGCGCGGGCGGCGGGCGCCACGGCGGGGCCGGTCAGGGGGGCCAGGCCAGCCAGGGGGGCCCCAAGGGGCAGCGGCAGGGGCACCGCCGGCGCCAGCAGGAAGGAGACAGCGGCCAGTGAGCAGTCCCTCCACCCCGTTCATCCTGCGCCCGGTCGCCACGGCGCTGCTGATGGCGGCGATCCTTCTCGCCGGCTTCGTCGGCTACACCCAGCTGCCGGTCTCGGCGCTGCCGGAGGTGGACTATCCGACCATCCAGGTGGTGACCTTCTACCCCGGCGCCAGCCCCGACGTCATCGCCTCGGCGGTCACCGCGCCGCTCGAGCGCCAGTTCGGCCAGGTGCCCGGCCTCAACCAGATGACCTCGACCAGCTCGGACGGCAGCTCGGTCATCGTCCTGCAGTTCTCGCTCGACCTCAACATCGACGTCGCCGAGCAGGAGGTGCAGGCGTCGATCAACGCCTCCGGCAGCTTCCTGCCGGCCGACCTGCCGGCGCCGCCGGTGTACAACAAGACCAATCCGGCCGACGCGCCGATCCTCACCCTGGCGCTGACCTCGAAGCAGGTGCCGCTGCCGCAGATCGAGGACCTGGCCGACACCCGCTTCGCGCAGAAGATCGCCCAGCTCCCCGGCGTCGGCCTGGTGAGCATCAGCGGCGGCCAGAAGCCGGCGGTGCGGGTGCAGGTGAACCCGACCGCGCTCTCGGCCTACGGCATCAACCTCGAGGACGTGCGCACCGCCATCCAGCAGACCAGCGTCAACCTGGCGAAGGGCAACTTCGACGGCCCGCAGCAGGACTACCAGATCGACGCCAACGACCAGCTGCTCACCAGCAAGTCCTTCCGCGACGTGGTGGTCGCCTACCACAACGGCGCGCCGGTGATGCTGCCCGACGTGGCGGCGATCGTCGACAGCGTCGAGACCACCAAGCAGGCGGCGTGGATGAACAACGTGCCGGCGGTGATCGTCAACATCCAGCGCCAGCCGGGGGCCAACATCATCCAGGTGGTGGACCGCATCAAGCGCCTGCTGCCGCAGCTCAAGAGCAACCTGCCCGCCGCCGTCCAGGTGTCGGTGCTGACCGACCGCACCACCACCATCCGCGCCTCGGTGCGCGACGTGGAGTTCGAGCTGATGCTGACCATCGCCCTGGTGGTGATGGTGATCTTCCTCTTCCTGCGCAACGTGCGGGCGACGATCATCCCCAGCGTCGCCGTGCCGCTGTCGCTGGTCGGCACCTTCGGCGTCATGTACCTGTGCGGCTACAGCCTCAACAACCTGACGCTGATGGCGCTCACCATCGCCACCGGCTTCGTGGTCGACGACGCCATCGTGATGATCGAGAACATCGTGCGCTACATCGAGGAGGGCGAGTCGCCGCTCGCCGCCGCCTTGAAGGGCGCCGAGCAGATCGGCTTCACCATCGTCTCGCTCACCATCTCGCTGATCGCGGTGCTGATCCCGCTGCTGTTCATGGGCGACATCGTGGGGCGGCTGTTCCGCGAGTTCGCCATCACGCTCTCGGTCACCATCCTGGTGTCGGCCGTGGTGTCGCTGACGCTCACGCCGATGATGTGCTCGCGCCTGCTGCGCCACCGGCCGCAGGCGCAGCAGAGCCGCCTGTTCCGCGCCTCGGAAAAGGTTTTTGAAGACGTCATCGCCTTCTACGGCCGCACCCTGCAATGGGTGCTGCGCCGCCAGACGCTGACGCTGCTGGTGGCGGTGGGCACGCTGGTGCTCACCATCCTGCTCTACCTGGTGGTGCCGAAGGGGTTCTTCCCGGTGCAGGACACCGGCATCATCCAGGGCATCTCGCAGGCGGCGCAGGCGGTGTCGTTCCCGGCGATGGCGCGGCGCCAGCAGGAGCTCACCCGCATCATCCTCCAGGACCCGGCGGTCGAGAGCCTGTCGTCCTTCATCGGCGTCGACGGCACCAACACCACGCTCAACAGCGGCCGCATCCTGATCAACCTCAAGCCGCTCGAGGAGCGCAACGCCTCGGCCTCCGACGTCATCCGCCGCCTCCAGGACAAGCTCGAGCAGGTCTCCGACATCACGCTCTACATGCAGCCGGTGCAGGACCTGACGGTCGAGGACCGGGTCAGCCGCACGCAGTTCCAGTACACCCTGGAGGACCCCAACCCGACCGAGCTCAACGACTGGAGCAACCGGCTGGTGGCCAAGCTCAAGGCGCTGCCCGAGCTGCGCGACGTGGCCACCGACCAGCAGACCTCGGGCCTCGCGGCGACCCTGGTGATCGACCGGCTGACCGCCTCGCGCATGGGCATCTCGCCGCAGCTCATCGACCAGACGCTCTACGACGCCTTCGGCCAGCGCCAGGTCTCGACGCTCTACACCCAGCTCAACCAGTACCACGTGGTGCTCGAGACCATGCCGTCCTTCCAGCGCGACCCGGCGAAGCTCCAGGACATCTACGTGCGCTCGGCGCTCTCGCCCGCCGGCAGCGCCACCGCCACCAGCACCGGGTCCGCCGCGGCGGCCGGAGGCGGCACCGCCGGCACCGGCAGCGCTGCGGGCGGCGGCCTCATCACCGCCACCGCCGCCGGCACCGGCGCGAGCGGCGGCCTGACCGGCCCCTCGGCCACCGCCTCGCAGGGCTCGGCGCTGCCCGGGGCGGTGAGCGCCGCGGGCGGCGCGGCGGTGCCGCTCAGCGCCTTCACCCACTTCGAGACCCGCGGCTCGCCGCTCGCCATCAACCACCAGGGGCAGTTCCCGGTGGTGACCATCTCCTTCAACCTGGCGCCCGACGCCTCGCTCGGCGAGGCCACCAAGGCGATCGAGGCGGCGCAGCGGCAGATCGGCATGCCGGCCAGCATCCAGGCGGCGTTCCAGGGCACCGCCGCGTCGTTCCGCACCTCGCTCGCCAACGAGCCGCTGCTCATCCTGGCGGCGCTGATCACCGTCTACATCGTGCTCGGCGTGCTCTACGAGAGCTACATCCACCCGCTCACCATCCTCTCGACGCTCCCCTCGGCCGGCGTCGGCGCCTGCCTGGCGCTGCTGCTCACCGGCTCGGAGCTGTCGGTGGTGGCGCTCATCGGCATCATCCTGCTCATCGGCATCGTGAAGAAAAACGGCATCATGATGGTCGACTTCGCGCTCGACGCCGAGCGCAAGGAGGGCAAGAGCTCGGAGGAGGCGATCTACCAGGCCTGCCTGCTGCGCTTTCGCCCGATCATGATGACCACGATGGCGGCGCTGCTCGCCGGCCTGCCGCTCGCCCTGGGCACCGGCATGGGCTCGGAGCTGCGGCGGCCGCTCGGTATCTCGATGGTCGGCGGCCTGCTGGTCAGCCAGGTGCTGACGCTCTACACCACGCCGGTCGTCTACCTCTTCTTCGACCGGCTGGCGGTGCGGTTCAAGGGCGCCCACGCCAGCCACGGCGGCACCATCGCGCTGCCGGCGGAGCAGGCGCCCGCGGAGCACGCATGAACCTTTCGGCGCCGTTCATCCACCGCCCGGTCGCCACGACGCTGCTCACCGTGGCGATCGCGCTCGCCGGCGCGGTCGCCTTCCGCTTCCTGCCGGTGTCGCCGCTGCCGCAGATCGACTTCCCCACCATCTCGGTGTCGGCGAGCCTGCCGGGGGCGAACCCGGAGGTCATGGCGTCGTCGGTCGCCACCCCCCTGGAGCGCCAGTTCGGACGCATCGCCAGCGTCACCGAGATGACCTCGTCGAGCTCGCTCGGCTCGACCAACGTGACCCTGCAGTTCGACCTCGACCGCAACATCGACGGCGCGGCGCGCGACGTGCAGGCGGCGATCAACGCGGCGCGCAGCTACCTGCCGGCCAACCTGCCGTCGAACCCCACCTACCGCAAGGTGAACCCGGCCGACGCGCCGATCATGATCCTCGGCCTCACCTCCTCGGTCTACGACCGCGGCGCGCTCTACGACGCCGCCTCGACCATCCTGCAGCAGCGCCTGTCGCAGCTGCCGGGCGTCGGCCAGGTCAACGTCGGCGGCAGCTCGCTGCCGTCGGTGCGCGTCGAGGTCAACCCGACGCAGCTCAACAGCTACGGCCTGGGCCTGCCCGACGTGGCGGGCATGCTCAAGGCGCAGAACGCCAACACCCCCAAGGGGCAGCTGGCCGACGGCCAGGTCACCGCCGACATCCTGGCCAACGATCAGCTGCTCAAGGCCGCCGACTACCGCCAGCTGGTCGTCGGCTACCACAACGGCGCCGCGATCAAGCTGATGGACGTGGCCGAGGTCGTGGACGGGGTGCAGAACATCCGCGCCGCCGGCTTCGTCGACGGCAAGCCCTCGGTGCTGGTCATCATCAGCCGCCAGCCGGGGGCCAACATCATCGAGACCGTGGACCGCATCCGCGACGAGCTGCCGGCGCTCAAGGCCTCGATCCCGCGGGCCATCGACCTCACCGTCGTGCTCGACCGCACCACCACCATCCGCGCCTCGGTGCACGACGTCGAGATCACGCTGCTGATCTCGGTGGCGCTGGTCATCCTGGTGGTCTTCGCCTTCCTGCGCAACCTGCGCGCCACGGTGATCCCGAGCGTCGCCGTGCCGGTGTCGCTGATCGGCACCTTCGGCGTCATGTACCTGCTCAACTACAGCCTCGACAACCTGTCGCTGATGGCGCTCACCATCTCCACCGGCTTCGTGGTGGACGACGCGATCGTGGTGATCGAGAACGTCTCCCGCTACCTGGAGCAGGGGATGGCGCCGCTCGACGCCGCGCTCAAGGGAGCGCGCGAGATCGGCTTCACCGTGATCTCGATCAGCCTGTCGCTGATCGCGGTGTTCATCCCGGTGCTGATGATGGGCGGGATCGTCGGCCGGCTGTTCCGCGAGTTCGCGGTGACGCTGTCGGTGGCGATCCTGGTGTCGCTGGTGATCTCGCTCACCACCACGCCGATGATGTGCGCCACGCTGCTCAAGCCGCATGGCTCCGAGGGTGCCGAACGCCGCGGGCGGCTGTTCCGCGCCAGCGAGCGCCTGTTCGACGGCACCCTGCGCCTCTACGACCGCACGCTGGGCTGGGTGCTGCGCAACCAGGCGTTCACCCTCTGCCTGTTCCTGGTCACCATCGTGCTCAACGTCATGCTCATCCGCGCCGTGCCCAAGGGCTTCTTCCCGCAGCAGGACAACGGCACCATCCACGGCGGCGTCCAGGGGGCGCAGGACATCTCCTTCCAGGCGATGCAGGGGCTGACCCGCAAGTTCGTCGACCTGATCAAGGACGACCCGGCGATCGCCCACGTGATGGCCTTCACCGGCGGCGGCGGCTCGGTCAACACCGGCTCGGTCTACATCGGCCTCAAGCCGCTCGCGCAGCGCAAGCTGACCGCCGCCGAGGTGATCAACCGCCTGCGCCCGAAGCTGACCTCGCTGCCCGGGGCCACCGTCTTCCTGCAGGCCGGCCAGGACCTGCGCATCGGCGGCCGGCAGAGCAACGCCCAGTACCAGTACACCATCCAGGCCGACAACGTCCAGGACCTCATCACCTGGGGGCCGATCCTGCTGCGCGAGATGAAGCAGCTCCCCGGCTTCACCGACGTCAACACCAACCAGCAGAACAGCGGCCTGGAGGCGATGCTGGTCTACGACCGCCGGACCGCGGCGCGGCTGGGCATCACGCCGCAGACCATCGACAACACGATCTACGACGCCTTCGGCCAGGCGCCGGTGTCGACCATGTACACGGCGCTCAACCAGTACTTCGTGGTGATGGAGGTGGCGCCGCAGTTCTGGCAGACGCCCGAGGGGCTCAACCAGATCTACGTGCGCGGCGCCGGCGGCCGGGTGGTGCCGCTCGGCGCCATCGCCCATTTCGAGCCGCGCACCGCGCCGCTCGGCATCAACCACCAGGGGCAGTTCCCGTCGGTGACGGTGTCGTTCAACCTGGCGCCGGGCCTGGCGCTCTCCGATGCCACCCGCGCCATCAACAACATGCAGGAGCAGATCGGGCTGCCGCCGACGGTGCACGGCCTGTTCTCGGGCACGCTCCAGGCATACCAGGCGTCGCTCGCCACCGAGCCCTTCCTCATCGCCGCGGCGCTGCTCGCCGTCTACATCGTGCTCGGCATCCTCTACGAGAGCTACATCCATCCGCTCACCATCCTGTCGACGCTCCCCTCGGCCGGCGTCGGCGCGGTGCTGGCGCTGCTGGCGTTCAAGACCGATCTGTCGGTGATCGCGCTCATCGGCATCGTGCTGCTCATCGGCATCGTGAAGAAAAACGGCATCCTGATGGTGGACTTCGCCATCAACGCCGAGCGCACCGAGGGGGCGGCGCCGCTCGACGCCATCCGCCAGGCGTGCCTGCTGCGCTTCCGGCCCATCCTGATGACGACGATGGCGGCGCTGCTCGGCGCCCTGCCGCTGGCCCTCGGCCTCGGCACCGGCTCGGAGCTGCGCAAGCCGCTCGGCATCACCATCGTCGGCGGCCTGATCGTCAGCCAGATGCTGACGCTCTACACCACCCCGGTGGTCTACCTCTACCTGGAGCGCCTGCGCCAGTGGCGCGAGCGGATGCGCGCGCGGCACGGCCACCGGGTCCCACAGGAGACGACGGCATGATCTTTCGCTCCCCATCCCGGACCCGCCGCGGCGTTGCTCCCCGGCGCGGCGCCATCGCCGCGGTGACTGCGGCGCTCGCGGCGCTCGCCGGGTGCCTGCTCGCCGCGGGCTGCAGCGTCGGCCCGCGCTACCAGCGGCCGGCGGCGCCCACTCCGCCGGCCTACAAGGAGCTGACGCCGGAGACGGCAAGGGAGACCGCCGGCTGGAAGGTGGCCCAGCCCAAGGACGACGCGCTGCGCGGCAAGTGGTGGGAGATCTTCGGCGACCCGGAGCTCAACGCGCTGGAGGAGCGGGTCAACGTCTCCAACCAGTCGATCGCCGCCGCCTTCAACGGCTTCCTGGCGGCGCGCGCCATGGTCAGGGAGGCGCGGGCGCAGCTCTTCCCCACCCTCACCACCAACCCCTCGATCAACACCGCCCGCCAGCCGGCGGTGAAGTCGGTGGCGGCGAGCGGCGTGCGGGTCACCACCTACTCGCTCCCCTTCGACGCCTCGTGGGCGCCGGACCTGTGGGGCCGGGTGCGCAACACCGTGGCGGGGGCCTCCGCCGCCGCCCAGGCCAGCGCCGCCGATCTCGCCAACGTGCGGCTGACCATGCAGGCGGAGCTGGCGGTGGACTACTTCCAGCTGCACGGCCAGGACACGCTCAAGCAGCTCCTGGACTCGACCGTCGTGGCCTACCGCGAGTCGCTCGACCTGACCCGGGCGCTCTACGACACCGGCATCGACTCCGACGAGGCGGTGGCCCAGGCCGAGACGCAGCTCGCCGCCACCTCGGCGCAGGACACCGGCACCGGCATCGTGCGCGCGCAGCTGGAGCACGCCATCGCGCTGCTCGTCGGCCAGCCGGCCTCGACCTTCTCGATCGCGGCGGCGCCGCTCAAGGCCAATCCGCCCGCGGTGCCCCTCGGCCTGCCGTCGCAGCTGCTGGAGCGGCGCCCCGACATCGCCGCCGACGAGCGCCTGATGGCGCAGGCCAACGCCCAGATCGGCGTGGCGCGCGCGGCGTTCTTCCCCACCCTCACCCTCTCCGCCGCCGGCGGCTTCGAGAGCGGCACGCTGGCCAACTGGCTGACCTGGCCGGCGCGCTTCTGGTCGGTGGGGCCGGCGCTGGCGGAGACGCTCTTCGACGCCGGCCTGCGCCGCGCCACGGTCGAGCAGTACAAGGCGTCCTACGAGCAGGCGGTGGCCAACTACCGCGAGACGGCGCTCACCGCCTTCCAGCAGGTGGAGGACCAGCTCGCGGCGCTGCACCTGCTGACCAAGGAGCTGACGGAACAGGACTCGGCGGTCAGCTCGGCGCGGCGCCAGCTCAAGGTGGCGACCGACCGCTACCGCCTGGGGATCGACCCCTACCTCAACGTCATCACCGCGCAGACCACGGTGCTCAGCAACGAGCAGACCGCGCTCAACCTGCGCATCCAGCAGATGACCGCCACGGTGCAGCTGATCGAGGCCCTGGGCGGCGGCTGGGAGGCCGCCGACCTGCCGACGCCGGCGCAGCTCGTCTCCGGCAACGCCAAGCTACAATAGCCCATCATGATCGAGTGGCGCGCGCACCTGTCCTCCGACCCGCGGATCTGCGGCGGGAGCCTCTGCGCGCGCGGCACCCGCGTGCTGGTCACCAACATCCTGGACAGCCTGGCCGAGGGCGCCAGCCGTACGGAGATCCTGCGCAGCTATCCCACTCTATCGTCGGAGCACATCGACGCCGCCCTGGCGTATGCCGCCGAGCTGGCTCACGAAGAGAGCCTCCTGCCATTGGTCGGGAATGAAGCTCAAGCTTGACGAGAACATCCCCCTCGAGCTTCTGGAGGACTTGCGGGCCGCCGGTCACGATGCGGACTCGGTCCGCGATGAGGGTTTGGCGGGGACATCGGATCGAGATCTCCTCGTCCGAGCGAAAGCTGAATCCCGTGTTCTGCTGACGCTCGACAAGGGTATTGGCGATGTGCGCTCGTATCCACCGGCAGCGTACCCGGGGATCGTGCTCTTTCGACCGCCCAGCTCAGGCCGCCTGGCGACGCTCAGCTTCACCAGGAAGCACCTCCCGACTGTCCTGGCGGAGGACCTGACCGGCCGCCTCCGTTGGTCAGCGCGACGACCGCCGGCTCAGGCCAGCTTCGCCTCCAGCTCGGCCCAGCGGGCGTAGAGGCGCTCGACCTCCTGGCGCGCCGCCTCCAGCGCCTGGCAGCGGGCGGCGAGCGCCGCCGGGTCGGTGGCCACCGCCGGATCGTCGACCGCCTGCTGCCGGGCGGCCAGCTCCTGCTCGGCGGCGA